>NZ_JBFUKN010000147.1:0-7960 GCF_056400845.1 Mycobacterium sp. P4_H6
CCGCCAAACGAAGCCGCATTCCCGCATTCATTGAACTCGGCAAACGTCTACAAGAACACTTCGAAGCGATCATCTCCGCCGTGGAACTCGGCATATCCAACGCCCTCAACGAAGGCATCAACGCCCGAACCCGCCTCATCAACGCACGCGGCTACGGCCATCACTCCGCCCGAGCACTGAGCTCGATGATCTACCTCTGCATCGGCGGATTACACCCTCGACTACCCATGAAAACGTGAGGAGTCGCACACAAGTTCGAATGCGACGTTGCTCCCATCAGCTGGTGAGCACAGACCGCGACTCCGGTCGCCGTGAGGTTCGACGGCCCCTATGGGGCTGTGTGGACCGTTGTGCCTGATCGTGCCCGTTGGGCGCCTTCTGTGAAAGTCGGTATCCCTATGGACGCCACCCATCTCAATACGTTCATTGATGCGCTCATCGATGATCTTGCTGTTGCGCCGCCGCCCGATGACGATGCCGATCGCCGGTTGTTTGATCTGTTGGACTCTCCGCGGCGGGTGCTCGATGAGCAACCGCTGCTGGCGGTGCTGGCCGCCGCGGTGGTGACACGCAACCTGGCCGATCATGTGATCGCCCAGGCGGTTGCGGCCGCGGAGCGGGCCGGGATCCCGGCGCGGCGGCACCTGAGCTCAGGCAGCGACCTGCTCATCAGCTGCGGCATGGCTCCCGGTGCCGCGTACCGCGCGGCACGGGTGGGGCGCGCGGCGCACACCCTGCCGGCGTTGACCCGGGCTCAGCGCCTCGGTGGGATCGGTATCGAGTTCGCCGACGCCATCGGCAAAGGAGTCGCGCATGTATCGGGCAGGGTCGCGTTGTCCGAGGAGGACCGGGCGGGCGTCGTCACGTCGTTGATGATTCAGACCACGCCCTCTGGTGTCGATAAGAAGGCCCGCGAGATCGCCATCTTCAAAGCCGCAACGCAGCCTCGCGACGACGGCGCGGTGCCGGTCGCGGAGAACGCCGACCTCAACGAGATGACCGTGGTGCAGACCKAGGACGGGCGGGTCGCGGCCAGCCTCGATCTCGACGCGCTCACGGCAGAGGAACTGTTGGCCGCGCTGGATCCGTTGTGCCGGCCCGTCCCGCTGCCCGACGGGTCGCCGGACCCCCGCCCGACCGGCCGCCGTCGCGCCGATGCGTTCGGGCAGATCATGCGCACCTACCTGTCGAGTTCGCAGCGCCCGATGAGCGGTGGTGTGCTTCCCCACGTCACCTTGATCCGGCCTGCCGCAGCTGGGTCCGTGGATGTTCTCGGGTTCGGCGGGCCTATCAGCGCCCGCACCGCGGACCTGATTGCGTGCGACAGCACCCTGACCGCGGTAACCGTCGACGCCTTGGGCGCGCCGTTGGACGTCGGCCGCGCCGAACGGCTATTCACACCTCTGATTCGTAAAGGGTTGGCGGTGCGCGATGGTGGCTGCGCGCACCCCGGCTGCGGCAGACCCGTGTCCTGGTGCGACGCCCACCACATCAGACCGTGGGCCTCCGGAGGCGCCACCAGCATCGACAACGGCGTGCTGCTGTGCCGACTGCACCACACCGCGATCCACCACGGCGGCTGGCAGGTCTACCTCGGCGCCGACCGCCACCCCTGGTTCATCCCACCGCACGACCCGGCCGGGCCCAAACCGGCACACCTGCGCTCACACGCCCGACGCACCATGACCACCCTGCCCACCGCCGCATAAACCACGACTCAGCACCTTGAAAACTGCACAGAGAAACCGGCCGCAGCGCCGATGGCGTTGGTGGCCAACCCGACTGCTGCGAACCAGCTAGCGAATCAGTGCGCTAGGTCAGCTCCCAGATCACGGTCACCGAGAAGCCCACGGTCTGCTCGCCCGGTGCCAGCGGCACCGACTCGGCCATTGCAGAGCGCGGCATCGGGACCGGCGGCGGCGGCGTGGTGCCGTCGGCCTCCGAGATCGAGATGACGTCTCCAAGGTTCAGCCCGGACAGTTCGGCGTACTGCTGGGCGCGGTCCTTGGCATCCTCGAAGGCGCGGGTGCGGGCATCGCGTACCAGGGCGGAGTCGTCGGCGATCGAATAGTTCACCGAGTTGATCCGGGTGTTGTCCCCGCCGGTGGTGACGATCAGAGCCAGGATGTCCGACGCACGGTCGGCGTCGCGGATCTTCACGTCGATGGCATTGCTCGCCCGGTAGGAGGCGATGCTGGTGCCATCGGAGTTGTACTGCGGTTGCAGCGACACCTGCGTGGTGCTGATGTCCTTCTGCTCGATGCCCGCGCCGGTCAGCGCATCCAGGACGGCCTGCTGCCGCTGGCTGGTCTGGTTGAGCGCGCCCGTGACATCGGCGGCGATGGCTTCCATTGCCGCCGAGACGGTCAGCGTGTCCGGGGTGCCCTGCACCTCACCGGATCCGACCACGGTGACCTGGCGGGCGGCCGCGGCGGACGGGTCACCGACGGGCGCGGGACCCGATTGTGCGTCACAGGCGCTGACCCCGACGGCGAGCACCGCCCCGGCGAGAGCGAGACAGACACGGGCCGGCAATCGTCGCGCGAGTGGCATGTTCGAACCATAGCGCGTCAGGGCGTCACGACGATCTTGCAATGCCGGTCCGGATCGCCCAGATCGGCGAACGCATCCGCCACCCCGTCCAGGTCGACCTCTCCGGTGATCAGCGAGGCGACGTCGATGTCACCCTCGGCGATGGCACGCAGCGATTCGGCGAATTCGGATGGGTCGTAGCCGAATACGAAGTGCAGGCTGAGCTGTTTGGCGCTGGCGAAGAACGGGTGCACGGTGTCGGGCTGCATGCACACACCGGCGACCACCACCCTGGCGCCTGCCGGTGCGCGTCGCAGCACGTCGTCGATCACGCCCGGGGCGCCGACCGCTTCGAACACCACCGCCGGTGTGCTCTGGTGGAACGGCGAACCCTGTGCCGGGTCGACGGTCACGTGGGCACCCACAGTCTCGGCGAGTGCGCGCCGAGTGGAGGAGAAGTCGGCTGCCACAATGGTTTCCACCCCGCGGTACTTCAGGGCGGCGATGATCGCGATGCCGATCGGGCCGCACCCGATGACCAGGGCGGGTTCACCGCGTTCGATCTTCGAGGTGTTGACGGCGTGCAGGCCGACCGCCATCGGCTCGGTCAGGGCGGCGTGGCGGGCGTCCAGGCCGTTGGGTACCGGCAGCAGCAGCGGTGCGGAGAGCAACATGCGCTCGGCGTAACCGCCGACGGTGGTGTTGCTGTACACGATCATGTCGAGCCCGGTCGGCGTCAGCAGCACCGGGACCGAGGTCACCAGAGAGCCGGGGGCCGGCGCGTCGGTGCCGGGTCCGGGCTCCAGGACCTCGGCGCTGAATTCGTGCCCCATGTAGATGTCGGCGGACAGGTCGATACCGGACATGGTGTCCGGCATGCCTTCCATCTCCGCGCCCGCGGCCAGCATCTGATCGCCGTGCGCGGCGAAATGCAGGTCGGATCCGCAGATTCCGCATGCCTTCACCGCCACCAGCACCTGGCCGGGGCCTGGCACCGGTTCGGGCACGTCATCGCGCACCACCATGGCGCCGTCGCGCAACACCGCCGAGCGCATCAGGGCTTGTCCCCGGCATGCTCGGTGATGGCGTTGACGATGGCCTGCCCGGCGCGCCCGAGCAGTTGGTCCCGCATGCCCTTGGCCCAATCGTGGGAGGCGCGCGGTGCGGTCAGCTGTCCCTTGAAGTGCGGGATGACCTCCCGGGCGAACAGCTCATAGGAGTGGTAGGTGGCCGCCGGTGACGCCCAGTCGTGACCGAGCAGCAGGAACGTGCCGAAACCGCCGGAGCGGTCCAGCAGGTCCTGGATGTAGGCGATCGCCTCCTCGGTCGTGCCGATACAGCAATTGCCTTTGGCCGCATAGTCTTCGACGAACTGCCGGGCATCGCCCTGGCCTCCGTCCGCGGAGTTGGACAACGGCACGAACCCGGCCGCACCGAAGTAGTTCGCGAAATCTTGCAGCCCGTAGGTGCAGTCCTCGATGGCCTGCTCCTTGGTGTCGGCGACGTGCACGATGCCCAGCACCCGCCAGTCCTTGCGGTCGGGGGCCTCGCGTTCGGACTTCTGCGCCTGCTCGGTCACCATGTCCCAGGTGGTCTCCACGGCCGCGACCCCACCGGGCACCGACATCGACAGCGACAGCAGGGACGTGCCGAGCTGGCCGGCCAGTCGCGGCCCGGACGGCGAAACCATTGCTGCGGTCGATATTTCGGGGTACGGCCAGGTGTAGGGGCGGATGTGCAGCGCGGCGTCACGCAGGGTGAACCAGTCGGTCTGGCGGTCGATCCGTTCCTCGGGCCCAGCCCGGAACAGGGCCAGGATGGCCTCCAGTGACTCCTGCATCATCCGGCGCTGGTCGACGGGATCGATGCCCATCATGTAGGCATCCGAGGGCAGCGCCCCCGGTCCGGTGCCGAATATGACCCGTCCCCTGGTCAGGTGATCGAGCAGCACCCAGCGGTCGGCGACCATCAGCGGGTGGTGATAGGGCAGCGACACCACGCCGGTGCCGAACCTGATGTGCCGGGTGCGTTCGGCGGCCGCGGCGATGAACACCTCCGGGCAGGCGATGAGTTCGTAACCACCGGAATGGTGCTCGCCGAACCAGGCTTCGTCGTAGCCCAGCCGGTCCAACGCCTCCACCCGGTCCATGTCGTACTGCAGCGCGAGGGTGGGGGACTGACCGGTCGGATGGAACGGGGTGATGAAGACACCGAAGTCCAGCGGCGCGTTCACGTCAGGTCCAATTCGCCGAGGAACTCCAGCAAGGCCGCATTGACCTCGTCGGGCCGCTCCTGCTGCAACCAGTGCCCGGCACCGTCGAGCAGCACTTCGCGGTATCCGCCGGTGGCCACCTCGGTGACCCGGTCACGCGGGGTGAATCCCAGCACCGGGTCGGCGCTGCCGGCGAGGAACAGCAGCGGGACGGTGATGGTGTGCGCGGTCAGCCCGCCGGCCGCCGGATCGGTCAGCTCCCAGTTGCGGTCGAAGTTGCGATACCAATTCAGCGGTCCGGTGAAGCCGGTCACCTCGAACGCCCGCACGTACTCGTCGAACTCCGCGGTGCTCAGCCAGTCCGGCAGCGGCGGCAGCGGCTGGTCGGCCATCTCGTCGATGGGCCCGCCGAAACCCTCCAGCGCCACCATCCGCTGCAGGGAGGCACGTACATCCGCGTTCAGCGCCGCGTCGGCCACCCCGGGCTGCTGGAAGTACAGGATGTAGAAGAAGTTGTCACCGAAGATCTTCCGCCAGATCTGCGTGGGCGCCGCCGAGGCCCGCGGGATCGGCGGGACGCTCAGCGCCACCACCGCGCTCGCCCGGTCGGGGTGGTAGAGCGGGAAGTTCGTGGCCACCGGGGAACCCCAGTCGTGCCCGACGAGCACGGCGCGTTGCGCGCCGACATCATCGAGCAGTCCAGCGATATCGGCGGTCAGCTCGGCGATGTTGTAATCCTCGATCGCCTCGGGTCGCGAGGACCCGCCGTATCCGCGCTGATCGGGGGCGATGACGTGGTACCCGGCCGCGGCCAGCGCGGGAATCTGGTGGCGCCATGAATGGGCCAGTTCGGGGAAGCCGTGGGCCAGCACGACGACCGGATTACCGGGCTCACCGGCCTCGGTCACCCGCAACGTCACGCCATTGGTATCTACTAACCGGGTGGTTGGTGTGATCACGATCTCACCCAAGCACACGGGGTCCGCGTGGGCGAGCAAGTCGGGCGGGGAACTTCTGATCGTTGGTCAAGCGGTAGCCTTGAGTTTTCCAACTGCGCTTATCGGAAGGACCGGGCCGGCCGCACCCGTGCAGGCCGGAGATATCGATGAACCGTAAAAACGTCATCCGCACGCTGTCGGCGATAGCCGTCGTGCTGCTGCTGGGTTGGTCCTTCTTCTACTTCAGCGACGACACCCGCGGATTCAAGCCGGTCGACACCTCGGTGGCGATGGCTCAGATCAACGCGGACAACGTCAAGAGCGCTCAGATCGACGACCGTGAGCAGCAGCTCCGGCTCGAGCTGAAGTCGGGCAACGGCGACACCGAGAACAGCGACAAGATCCTCACCAAGTACCCGACCGGTGTCGGGGTGCAGCTGTTCGACGCGTTGAGCGCCAAGAACGCCAAGATCAACACGGTGGTCAACCAGGGCAGCGTGCTCGRCACCCTGCTCATCTACATGTTGCCGCTGCTGCTGCTGGTCGGCCTGTTCGTGATGTTCTCCCGCATGCAGTCCGGCGGCCGAATGGGCTTCGGCTTCGGCAAATCCAAGGCCAAGCAGCTGTCCAAGGACATGCCCAAGACCACTTTCGCCGATGTGGCCGGCGCGGACGAAGCGGTCGAAGAGCTCTACGAAATCAAGGACTTCCTGCAGAACCCGAGCCGCTATCAGGCGCTCGGCGCCAAGATCCCCAAGGGCGTGCTGCTGTTCGGGCCGCCCGGAACCGGTAAGACGCTGCTGGCCCGCGCCGTGGCCGGGGAGGCCGGGGTTCCGTTCTTCACGATTTCAGGTTCGGACTTCGTCGAGATGTTCGTCGGCGTCGGCGCCTCACGGGTGCGTGACCTGTTCGAACAGGCCAAGCAGAACAGCCCCTGCATCATCTTCGTCGACGAGATCGACGCCGTCGGGCGTCAGCGTGGCGCCGGTCTTGGCGGTGGCCACGACGAGCGTGAGCAGACGCTGAACCAGCTGCTCGTCGAGATGGACGGTTTCGGTGAGCGCCAGGGCGTCATCCTGATCGCGGCCACCAACCGTCCCGACATCCTGGATCCGGCACTGCTGCGTCCCGGCCGCTTCGACCGTCAGATCCCGGTGTCCAACCCGGACCTGGCCGGCCGCCGCGCCGTGCTCAAGGTGCACTCGGCGGGCAAGCCCATCGCCGGTGACGCCGATCTGGACGGCCTGGCCAAGCGCACGGTCGGCATGTCCGGTGCCGACCTGGCCAACGTCATCAACGAGGCGGCGCTGCTGACCGCCCGCGAGAACGGCACCGTCATCACCGGCGCCGCGCTGGAAGAGGCCGTCGACCGAGTCGTCGGTGGTCCGCGCCGCAAGAGCCGCATCATCAGCGAGCACGAGAAGAAGATCACCGCCTACCACGAGGGCGGCCACACCCTGGCGGCCTGGGCGATGCCCGATATCGAGCCGATCTACAAGGTCACCATCCTGGCCCGCGGTCGTACCGGCGGCCACGCCGTCGCGGTTCCCGAGGATGACAAGGGCCTGATGACCCGCTCCGAGATGGTCGCGCGGCTGGTGTTCGCGATGGGCGGACGGGCCGCCGAGGAACTGGTGTTCCGCGAGCCCACCACCGGTGCGGTCTCCGATATCGAGCAGGCCACCAAGATCGCCCGCGCCATGGTCACCGAATACGGCATGAGCGCCAAGCTCGGCGCGGTCCGCTACGGCACCGAACACGGTGACCCCTTCCTGGGCCGCTCCATGGGCACCCAGGCCGATTACAGCCACGAGGTCGCGCAGATCATCGACGACGAGGTGCGCAAGCTGATCGAGGCCGCGCACACCGAGGCGTGGGAGATCCTCACCGAGTACCGCGATGTGCTCGACATCCTGGCCGGCGAGCTGCTGGAGAAGGAGACCCTGCACCGCAAGGAGCTCAAGGCCATCTTCGACGGGGTGAAGAAGCGTCCCCGGATCACCATCTTCAATGATTTCGGTGGCCGGATCCCGTCGGACAAGCCGCCGATCAAGACCCCCGGTGAGATCGCGATCGAGCGCGGCGAGCCGTGGCCGCCCCCGGTGAAAGAGCCCGCCTACAAGACCGCCATCGTCGAGGCCAGCAAGGCCGCCGAAGCGGCCGGACAGAACGGCACCAACGGCTCGGGCGCCAACGGCGCACCCCCGAACGGTCAGGGCCACGGTCAGGCGCAGCCGGATTACGGCGCGCCGGCGGGCTGGCACGCACCGGGCTGGCC
>NZ_JBFUKN010000148.1:0-7609 GCF_056400845.1 Mycobacterium sp. P4_H6
CCGTCACGGTGGCCGAGGACGGCACCCCGTCGGTGACCGCCACCATCGACATCACCTCGGTCAACACCCGCAACGAGCAGCGCGACGCCCACCTGAAGGCGGCTGACTTCTTCGATGCCGAGCAGTTCCCGACGGCCTCCTTCGTGTCCACCGCGGTGCGCGCCGACGGTGACGACTACGTGCTCGACGGCGAGTTCACCCTCAAGGGTGTCACCAAGCCGGTCTCGCTGAAGCTGGAGTTCAACGGGGTCAACCCCGGCATGGGTCACGGCGAAGTTGCCGGCTTCGAGGCTTCGGTGGTGTTGAACCGCAAGGACTTCGGCATCGACATCGACATGCCGCTGGAGACCGGCGGCGCCGTGGTAGGCGACAAGGTCACCATCACCCTGGAGATCGAGGCCCTCAAGCAGGCCTGAGCTATAGCTTGGCGGYCAGCTCGGTGCCCTGTCGGATCGCCCGCTTGGCATCGAGCTCGGCCGCCACTGCCGCACCACCGATGACGTGCGCGGTGACCCCGCGCGAACGCAACTCGTCGTCGAGCCCGCGCACCGACTCCTGGCCCGCGCAGATGACGACATTGTCGACGGCCAGCAGGCGCGCACCGGTCCGGTCCGGCCCGAAGCTGATGTGCAGGCCGGCATCATCGATGCGCTCGTAGTTCACGCCGGAGAGCTGCTGCACGCCTTTGGCTTTCAGCGATGCCCGGTGTACCCAGCCCGAGGTCTTGCCGAGCCCGCGGCCCTGCGGGCCCTTGGTGCGCTGCAGCAGGAACACCTCACGCGCCGGCGGCAGCGGGATCGGCGTGGCCAGGGAGCCGCGGACCGAAGGCGCGTCCTGCGGGTCCAGTGCGCCCCATTCGGCCTGCCATTCCTTGCGATTCAGGGTGGGGGACTGGTCGGTGACCAGGAACTCGCTGACATCGAACCCGATACCGCCCGCGCCGATGACTGCCACCGAGTCGCCGACCGGCGCACCGGAAAGGACCTCGGCGTAGGACAGCACCTTCGAGTGCTCGATACCGGGAATGGCGGGCATTCGCGGTGTCACGCCGGTGGCGAGCACGACATCGTCGAAGCCGGCCAGATCGTCCACCGTGGCCCGGGTGCCGAGCCGCACCGAGACGCCGGCGACGTCGAGCATGCGCGTGTAATAGCGCACCGTCTCGTTGAACTCCTCTTTACCCGGAACCCTTCTGGCCAGGTCGAATTGGCCGCCGATGGTGGCGCCGGCCTCGAAGAGCGTGACGCGATGCCCGCGCTGGGCGGCGGCCACCGCGGCGGACAGCCCGGCCGGGCCGGCACCCACGACGGCCACCGATCGCGCGTGCCGGGTCGGGCCGAGCACCAATGTGGTCTCGTGTCCCGCGCGCGGATTGAGTAGGCAGGACACCGTTTTGTGCACGAACGCGTGGTCCAGGCAGGCCTGGTTGCAGGCGATGCAGGTGTTGATCTGATCGGCGGCATCCTCGGAGGCCTTGCGTACCCAGTCCGGGTCGCTCAGCAATGGCCGGGCCATCGAGATCAGCTGCACGTGGGTGTCGGTGAGGATCTGCTCGGCGGCCTCGGGCATGTTGATCCGGTTGGAGGCCACCACCGGAACGCCGACGTGTTCGGCGAGCGCGCTGCTGATATCGACGAAGGCGCTGTTGGGCACCGAGGTGACGATGGTGGGCACCCGCGCCTCGTGCCAGCCGATGCCGGTGTTGAGGATGGTGGCGCCGGCCTCCTCGATCTCGGTTGCCAGAGCGACGATCTCATCCCAGGTCTGGCCGTCCTCGACATAGTCGGCCAGCGATATCCGGTAGACGATGATGAAATCCGTCCCGACAGCCTCGCGGACCCGACGCACGATCTCGACGGGGAAGCGTCGCCGTTTCTCCGGTGTCCCGCCCCAGGCGTCCTTGCGCTTGTTGGTGCGCGGTGCCAGGAACTGGTTGAGCAGGTAGCCCTCGCTGCCCATGATCTCCACCCCGTCGTACCCGGCGGAGCGGGCCAGCAGCGCGGCGCGCACGAAATCGTCGATGGTGCCGTTCACATCGCGCAACGCGCGCGGCCGGAACGGGTTGATCGGCGCCTTGATCGAGGACGCACTGACCGAAAGTGGATGGTAGGCATAGCGTCCGGCGTGCAGGAGCTGCAGCGCGATCTTGCCGCCCTCGTCGTGCACGGCGGAGGTGATCCGCCGGTGCCGGCGCGCATCGGCCGCGGAGAGCATCTCGGCGGCGAACGGCAACAGCCAGCCGGTCCGGTTGGGGGCGTACCCGCCGGTGATGATGAGGCCGACGCCGCCGCGGGCGCGCTCGGCGAAATAGGCGGCCAGCTTGTCGGTATCGCGCGCGCGATCCTCCAGGCCGGTGTGCATCGAGCCCATGATCACCCGGTTGCGCAGGGTGGTGAAGCCGAGATCCAGCGGGGACAGCAGATTCGGGTAGTTCACAGGGCCTCCAAGATCTACAGGGCTTCCAGTACTTCGGAAAGCCATTCGATGGCGCCCTCTTCGGCGCGAATACCGCCGCGCAGCACCAGGTACTGATGCAGCTCGGAGCCGGTCAGGCCGGCGGGGTTCGGGAACTGCTCTTTCTCGAATCCGAGGTAGGCGTCCAGCAGCGCGGCTCGTTCGGCCAGCAATTCCTGGGCCTGCGCCCGGATGGCGGCGGTGTCGCCGTAGACGGCGGCGCGGATCTTGACGGCCAGGTCTCGGGTCCGGTTGTCGGCCGTCGAACCGGGAGTGGCGCTGCCTCTGCTCTTCAGGGGTTGGGCGATCCACCGGGCCAGCTCGGCGCGCCCGGCCGCGGTCACCGAGTACTCCTTCTTGTCCGGGCGGCCGTGCTGTTCGACCTCGCGGGCGCGCACCCAGTCGTCGTCCTCCATGGCGCGCAGCGTGCGGTAGATCTGCTGATGGGTGGCCGACCAGAAGTAGCCGATGGACCGGTCGAACCGGCGCGCCAGCTCGTAGCCCGAACTTGCCTGCTCGCACAGGGACACCAGGATGGCGTGCGGGAGTGCCATGACGGCAGCGTAAGCCGAACCGACGGTCCTATGCAACAAGTTGCAGTGCAGCGGAGTGCATAGCGCGCGGCTACTAGGCGTGGTGTATCTGCAACGGCTAGTATCAGCAACCACGCGTCACCCCTACGGGGCGGCGCGTGAAGTTAGGACACACTGAGACGCACGTCCAGTTACGGGCCATTCATACTGGCCCGTGCGGAAGCTCCCACGAGTCCCGACCCAGAACTGAAAACCCGACCAGCAGCCCACTGGACAGGAGAAACATCAGTGACGTACACGATTGCCGAACCCTGCGTCGACGTGAAAGACAAGGCATGCATCGAGGAATGCCCTGTCGATTGCATCTACGAAGGTGCACGCATGCTGTACATCCACCCGGATGAATGCGTCGACTGCGGCGCATGCGAGCCGGTGTGCCCGGTCGAGGCCATCTACTACGAAGATGATGTCCCCGACCAGTGGAGCAACTACACGCAGATCAACGCGGACTTCTTCAGCGAGCTGGGCTCTCCCGGCGGCGCGTCGAAGGTCGGCCAGACCGACAACGACCCGCAGGCCATCAAGGATCTCGAACCCAAGGGCGAGTGAACTCACGTAAATCGACGTCACTGCCGGTGTTCCCCTGGGACACCTTGGCCGACGTCACCACCACCGCGCGCGCTCATCCCGAGGGCATCGTCGACCTGTCGGTCGGCACCCCCGTCGATGACGTCGCCCCGGTGATACGTGAGGCGCTCGCGGACGTGAGCGCGACGCCGGGATACCCGACCACCGCGGGCACCCCCGAACTTCGCGCGTCGATCCACGCGGCGTTGCAACGCCGCTTCGGCATCACCGGTGTGGCCCCGGCCGCGGTGCTGCCGGTCATCGGCACCAAGGAGCTCATCGCCTGGCTGCCGACGCTGTTGGGTCTGGGATCCGAGGACACCGTGGTGATCCCGGAGTTGGCGTACCCCACCTACGACGTGGGCGCCCGGCTGGCCGGGGCTCAGGTGCTCGCCGCGGACTCACTGACCCAGATCGGCCCGCAGACACCGGCGCTGGTGTTCCTGAACTCGCCGAGTAATCCGTCGGGCAAGGTGCTCGGTCTGGACCACCTGCGCAAGGTCGTGGGGTGGGCCCGCGAACGGGGTGTGCTGATCGCCTCCGACGAGTGCTACCTCGGGCTGGCGTGGGACGCCCAGCCGCTGTCGGTGCTGCATCCGTCGGTGTGCGACGGCGACCACACCGGACTGCTGGCCATTCACTCGTTGTCCAAGACGTCCTCGCTGGCCGGCTACCGGGCCGGCTTCGTGGCGGGCGACCCCGCCGTGGTGGCCGAGCTGCTGGCGGTGCGCAAGCACGCCGGGATGATGGTGCCCGGGCCGATTCAGGCGGCCATGGTCGCGGCGCTGGACGATGACGACCACATCGCGGTGCAGCGCGAGCGTTACGCCAAGCGACGCGCCGTGTTGCTGCCCGCACTACGCGACGCAGGCTTCACCGTCGACCACTCCGAGGCGGGGCTGTATCTCTGGGCCACTCGAGGAGAGCCCTGCCGTGACACCCTCGGCTGGCTGGCCCAGCGTGGAATCCTGGTGGCGCCCGGCGAGTTCTACGGCCCGGCCGGCGCCCAGCATGTGCGGGTGGCGCTGACGGCCACCGATGAGCGCATCGACGCTGCGGCGGCCCGGCTTTAGATCTGCGCCGAGCGGCCACGTACCGCACATGACTCGGCAAAAAGCGTGTCTCAACTGGCCACTGGGCGGCTAGGGGAGCAGCAAACCGAATGCGTTGGTGCACAGGATCGGATCGCCATGGACACCACCGGTGGACCGGGCCCGCAGTCAACCGAACGGTGGACACTGTTCAGGCGTGCTGCCAGTTTTGCTGAGGCCGTTGACATCACGCGGCTGGACTGGTTAATTCTCGAAATGACCGTAATTCCGGTCAGCTCTGCCAACTTCGGTTCGATGAGGAGCCAGTTGCCRCCATGTCAGCCAGCGCACGCCAGATCGAGAATCTGCTGTACACCTACGCCGAGCGAATCGACGCCGGCGATCTGGCTGGCGTCGCCGACCTTTTCGCCCACGGCCGGATCTGCGGAGTCGAGGACGGTCCACCGGAGACGGTGTTCAGCGGAACCGAACGCGTCCGGCAGATGTACGACATGGCGACCAGGTTGTATGAGGACGGCACCCCGAAAACCAAGCATCTGACCAGCAATGCGCGCATCGAGGTCGACGAGGCGGCCGGGACCGCACAGAGTCGGTCCAACTACGTGGTCACGCAGGCGACACCGGATCTGCCGCTGCAGGTCATCGTGACCGGCCACTACCGCGACACCTTCCACCGACTCGACGGCCGCTGGTGGTTCGACACCCGGATCATGTTCGTCGATCAGGTGGGCGATGTCAGCCACCACCTGAAGTTCTGACCGCCGTGCCGCAAGGTTCACCGTTCGACGCGGCAGACCTCATGGCGGCTGCCCGGGGCAAGGAACGGCTCGACGATTGGGGACCGCTGGCGTTCGAGACGCCGCTTGCGGTGCTGGCCGACAGCTACGCCGAGGCGGGGCTGAACCAGATCGGGGAGTACATCCTGCGCGCGGGTCTGGTGCACGGCCTGCGGATGCGGTTGCGTGCCCAGGAATGGATCCGCCGATACCCCGAGATTCTCGAAGAGACGATCCTCGCCCCGATCGTGGTGGTCGGGATGATGCGCAGCGGAACCACCCTGCTGCAACGACTGCTGGCCGCCGACCCGCGCTTTCACTGCGCCTACGGCTGGGAGGTGGTGGAGGTCGCCCCGAAGCTCGACTACCGGTGGTCGACGCCCGAGGATCCCCGCATCCTGATCAGCGCGGCGCGGGAGGCGAAATCGCGTGAGCTGGCACCGGAACTCTTCGCGATCCACCCCATGTACGCCCGCGAGCCCGAAGAGGAGATCGTCTTTCTGTCGGACGCCTTCCTGTCGCATGTACCGGAATCGGGCGCCCATGTGCCTACCTACCGGTCCTGGATCGACGCGCAGGACTTCACCCCCGCGTACGACTACCTGTACCGGATGCTGCAGTTCCTGCAGTGGCAGAAGCGCAGGGATGGCAAGGTCGCGGACCGCTGGGTGTTGAAGACACCCGCGCACCTGGGCTACCTCGATGCGCTGCGCGCCCGGTTCCCCGATATGCATCTGGTGCACATGCACCGGGATCCGCGCGACACCATCCCTTCCGGTGCGAGCCTGAACGCCACCCTGCATGCCATGCACGCCGACCATGTCGATCCGGCGCGGGTCGGAGCCCAGTGGCTGGCGCGGATGGGCTGGACCAATGATCGCGCCATGGCGGTCCGGGACAGCTGGGTCGATGAAGGCGAGCGTGCCACCGACATCGAATTCAGCATCGCGGTATCCGATCCGGTAGGCCAGGTGTCCCGGGTGTACGACGCGATCGGTCTACCGCTGACCGCCGACGCCGAGCGCGCGATGCGGCGCTGGTTGGCCGAACGCCCCCGGGAGGCGGCGCGACCGCCGTATACGGCGGCCACCTTCGGACTCAGCGACGACCAGATCGATGAGCGGTTCGCGGCCTACAACAGTCGCTTCCGCGGCGCCGTCCCATCCACCCGAGGAGACTGAATGCCCGAGCACCCGGTGGCCACAGCGGCCCAACACGAACAGGAGCTCGCGGCGCTGGACCTGTTGGAGCATCCGACGGTGCAGGCTGCCTACCGCAGCGTCGCCGAGACCTGGCTCGGGCGGGCAAAGGCCTCAGATGCCATGCGGGCCCGCTTCGACGACGCATTCGCCGAAGTGATGTTCTCGGCGGCGGTGTGGTCGTCCAACCAGGACGCGCTGCGGCCGAAGGTCAGTTGCATCACCCGGCTGGCGCACCCCGTACAGGGCCGTGCGATACCCGGGTCACGTTGGGGCATCGACAATCCCGACAGCGTGTACCGGGTGATCCCCATCTCCGGCGACGAACRCTACGAGATCCACGGCCGCGTCGGGCAGAACCGGATGACGGAGAACTACTTCACGCTGTGGGACGCGAATATGGGCACCGTCGCCGTGCTCAACGGCCGGACCATGGACGTCGAATCCGACGGATCGTTCACCATCACCGTCGACTCCGATCCCGCGGACGGTCGACCCAACCACGTGCAGTCCACCCCTGAGGCGCACGAGTTCTACATCCGCGACGTCCTGCTGAACTGGGACCGCGACGACCCGAATCATCTTTCCGTGCAACGGCTCGGCGGCCCACCGTCACGACCGGCCCGCACACGCGACGAGCAGGCCGACGCCACCGCGGACATGATGGCCTACTTCGCCAACTTCACCGGCAAGCTCAGTCACGGCGTCTACAAGATGCCGCCCAACAACTTCAACCTCGCCTGGTCGGCCGACAAGGTCGGCGCGATGCGCAATCAGGTGTACGTCATGGGCCGCTTCGACCTCAGCCCCGGTGAGGCGTTCGTCGTCGACGTCGGTGACGGTGGCGCCGAGTACTTCACCGTTCCGCTGAGCAACATCTGGGGCACGACGCTCGACATCGTCGATCGCACCGGCAGCCTCAACAAGGCGCAGTCGACACCGAACGAGGACGGCTCCTATACCTACGT
>NZ_JBFUKN010000149.1:0-7587 GCF_056400845.1 Mycobacterium sp. P4_H6
GTGGTGGGGCCGTGACCTCACTTTGGTTGCCTGCCTGCTCTGCCTGTGGTGCCGTGGGCTGCGTGGCCTCAGCTGGCGGCGCTAATGGAGCGGGCGAAGTCACTTCGCCCTGGTTAGCCGCTGACTGCGGTTGTAAGGCACCCCCTGAATGCACGAGATTCGAGCGACCTTCTCCGGGCCTGCCGGATGCTCCTTTCGGAACCTGCGAACCAGGCCCCGGTGATGATGGAGCCGTACTGCGTAGCTGGCTCTCAAGTCCAGATCGAAGCTGATCGGGAGTTGGGTTCCAGTTGGACAACTTTGATTCACTTGCAGCTGCGGCGACATCGGCGATGTTGGCTTCACGGACTTTACTTATGATTTCGTCGATACGTTGTTGACGCACTTCTGGTTTCAGACTGGATGCCTCCAGTTCAGCGATCGCGGCTTCGGCAGCAACAACTCGTTCGAATATCGAAACTTTTGCGGACATGATTAGACCGAACGTGTGGTTCAGCCAACCTATTGTCGTGACCAAAGCCATTTGGCAACTTGTTAACCCTTGGATTTGCTTGCTTATAGCAGCGCTGCCGGCCGTAGCACCGCTGCCGGTCCATATGCTGCCGGACATTATTTCGCTTTGTTCGTGAAGCCACGTCTCAAGTTGCTGAGTCAGTTGCTTCAAAGTCTGCCCAAGTTGCGATGCCCGAGTTATGAACGATTGTTCGTCGAAGTCCGGCCAGCCGCCATCCGCGGTCATCTGATCCGCATATTTTCCACTTGGCTTGGCAAAGGCCATTTACTTTTCTTTCGAATAGGCACATGCGTTGTACAAAACGAAACCGGTAGAAGACGCTGCACTCGAGAGATAACTGTCTGCAGTTGTGTAGCTCGGAATAGCTGCGACAAAAGCACGCCAATATTGAGCGGCTAAACTCGCGAAGTCCTCGAACACGGCATCGCCGCTGTTGCGTCCCAGATCTTCCAGTTCGCTCGCATACCGTGACATGACGGACCCCATAGCGTCCATTGATGAGCGCTGATCGGCAGTCCATTGGCTCGCCGGAATATTCGCATCGAGAGCAAACCAGGGGGCCGCGTCGATATCGAACTGGTTCAGCGTGTCTCGCCAATTCTTGCACTGAGCATTCGGTTTCGAGGACATTATTTGTGACGGGTCAGAGGGGTCAGCTACCGATTCGGGGGAACTCGGTGGCATGGCAGGTGCAACGAGCGGACCGCGCGTCGCTGCCGCTTGGTTATTCACGGCGGCGCAAATTGCGACAATTGCGCTAGACGATGCGGTTGCAACTCGCGCTAATTCATTGTCGGCGGGTGTATATGTGGGGATGCTGTCGGCGTACGCTCGCCAGTAAGCGATCGATTGTTCGTATAGTTCTCGCATGACGCGGTGTGGCGTGAGTTTTGCGAAAGCCACCGATTGGTCTGCCGCTCGGCGCATCGCGTCTGCGACCTTCTCGTGCATCATTCGTTCATCTGGAGACCAAGACGACGCTGAAAGCCCGGGGTCGCGGCTTTCCCAACCTTGGCTTTCTTCCCGCGATAGCGTGTCAAGAACTGGGCGTGATGGTCCGCATGAAGGGTCTTCGGTGATAACCGAAACCGGCCCAGTGTCGTTCGCACTCGCAATCTCACCCGCTGCCGGCGGGTTCCCGTTGGCCGTCTGCGTGGTGCCGCCGCCACCGTCCCGCGTGAAAAGCAGTGTGGCGCCCACGGATATGGCGATCACCAGTAGCACTGCCACGCCGATCAACAACCACTTCAGATTGTTGTTCTTGGGCGGCTGTGGTGGTTGGCCCCAGCCCTGCTGTGGCGGCCATTGCCCGGGCCCGTACGGCGGCTGTCCCTGGCCGTAGGGCGGCTGTGGTGGGCCCCAATTGCCTGGCGGCGGTGGATTCGTCACTGGCGCCACCYYTGATAATTGCGCGCCGTCACCGATCCACCCCCGTTGTCGCGAAGTCGCCGAATGTCAGTTTAAGTGAGCCCGCAGCGCGGTTAATGCACTTCTTTCACTGCAGCACCGCCGGAAGTTATGTCAAAAATGTCAAAACGCATCGCTGTAAACGGTAACGTCCCACCCGTGGAGCTGACCCTGCAACGCATCGGCGCCTGGTGCGGAACAGTCATGATCGTTCTGTACGGCACCAGCTTTTCCGGTATCGCCCAGCTCTTCCCGCCRCTCTCACCGGCATCCTCGCCCGACGAGATCGCCGCATTCTTCGTCGAGCACAAACTCTGGATCCGCTTCGGCGTCTCGGGCGCACTACTCAGCGCCGTCCTCGCGCTGCCGTTCCTGGCTGCGATCATCCTGCGCATCCGCCGGGTCGAGGGCCACTGGGGCATGCTCTCGATGACCCAGCTGATGGCCGCCACCGTTTTCGTGCCGGCACTGCTCTTCCCGCAGTTCTTCCTCGGCGTCGCCGCCTACCGCCCCGAGGAGCGCTCCGCCGAACTCACCCAGGCCCTCAACGACGTCTTCTGGCTGTGGTTCATCGGAATCGTCGGCACCATCATCATTCAGAACCTGACTCTGGCCGCCGCGGCGTTCGTCGACAAGACCGACCCGCCGACCTTCCCGCGCTGGTACGGCTACCTCAACCTGTGGGTTGCGACGCTGTCGCTGCCCGGCTGCGTCGTGGTCGTCTTCAACGATGGACCGCTGGCATGGGACGGCATCTTCGCCTTCTACATTCCGGGCCTGGTCCTGGTGGTCTGGCTGCTCTCCACTACCGCGGTGATGCTCAAGTCGATCAAGGCCGAACAACAGGCCCTGCAGCCCGCGTGACAGTGACAGCAGCAGCACCGCTACACCAGAAGCGGATCCCCGGGGAAGGCGGCACCTGGGTCTTCCTGTTCGGCGACATGCTCGTCTTCGGCGCGTTCTTCGTGACGTTCCTCGTCGAGCGCGCCAAGGCACCCGAGATCTTCGACGCCGCCCGCACCACCCTGCACATCGGCGTCGGTGTCATCAATACTCTTGTGCTGCTGACCAGTTCGCTATACGTCGTGCTGGCCCTCAACGCGATGCGCGCGGGCCACGGGCAGATCGCCACGAAAGCCACCGCCGCGGCGATGGCCTTCGGCGTTACGTTCATCGCACTCAAGGTCTACGAGTACGTCTCACTGGGCACCGCCGGCCACGGACCGGGCGCCAACGATTTCTACCTGTATTACTTCATCCTCACCGGTCTGCACCTGTTCCACGTCTGCCTCGGCCTCGGCGCGCTGTCCTTCGTCCTGACCCAAACCCGACGCCCCGAACTCAGCGACACCCGCACCGCACTCGTCGAAGGGGCCGTCTGCTTCTGGCACCTCGTCGACCTGCTGTGGATCTTCCTGTTCGCACTGCTCTACCTGGTGAGCTGATGACCGCCCTCAACCTGCTGAAGAACCGCGCCGGCGCCAGCTGGCTGTTCCTCGTCGCCGCGACGATCGTGTCCTGGGTCGTCGGCGCCGAACACGGCACCGGCTCCCTGGTTGCCGTCCTGGTCCTGGGCATTGCCGCAATCAAAGTGCGCCTGGTCGGCCTGGACTTCATGGAGCTGCGGCACGCCCCGATCCCGTTGCGCGCCGCGTTCGAGGCGTATTGCCTCGGGATGTGGGCGCTGCTGTCTGCGCTTTACCTCTGGCTCTGAACCTGGATCAGGTGCCTCGAACAGCTCGAGAAACACTCACGCTGCATGTCCGACCCCGCCGGTAGAATCGCACGTATGTTCGAAGTCTTGGATCGGGCCGCGATCGCGGAATTGAGCGATGAGGCGCTCGTCTCTGCGGTGACGGCGACGACCCAGAACGAGGCGTCGGTGGCGGCCTACCGGTTGGCGTTGATAGGTGAGGTGGTGGCCCGGCAGTGTGATGACGAGGACGACGCGATCGCCCATCAGGTCATTGATGGGTGGGCGTGGGCTCAGGCCGCGGTGGCGGCGGCCTGCAACCTGAACACCCACGCCGCGTCCAAGCAGATGCGCATCGCCCAAGCGCTGCGCGACCGGCTGCCCCGCACCGCCGCCCTGTTCGCCACGGGTGCGATCTCGATGGCGGTGATCGATGCGATCACCTGGCGCACCCACCTCGTCGACGATGATGACGCGCTCGTGTTGATCGATACCGCGATCGCCGGGGAAGCGGGCGAGTACGGGGCACACTCGGAGAAACAGCTGATCGGCGCCATCGATCTGTGGGTGGAGAAATTCGATCCCGAAGCAGCCGTGCGCTCCAAGCGCAACGCCAAAGACCTCTACGTCGAGTTCGACGACAAAGACGACCCGAACGGGGTGTCCTCGTTCTGGGGTCGGCTGCGCGTCACCGACAAGAAGATCCTCGAACAACGCCTCAATGATCTGGCCGACACCGTCTGCGGCAATGATCCCCGCGCGCGGGGCGAGCTGCGTGCGGCCGCGTTGGCCGCGTTGGGTGCGGTGGGTCCGCAACTGGAGCGGCTGGCGTGCGCGTGCGGGGGTGCTGGTTGTGAGGGCAGCGGGAAAGATCCGCGCTCAGGCGCAGTCACCATCTACGTGCTCACCGACCAGATACCGGCCGCCGGCGAAGAATCCCCGCGGCACACCAGCCCGGGCACCGCAGCCACCCCAGAATCCGGGCCGGCCACACCGGAGAGTGAGCAGCAGACTCCGGCAGCAGAATCCGAACCCGCGGTGCCCGCCGAACCTGCGGCCCGCAATGAACCTGCTGCGCCCGCGGCCTGCAACCCCAGCCCGGGCGTGATGCTCGACGGCGCCATCATCCCGGCCAACATGCTGGCCGATCTCGTCGCCACCGGCGCCAAAATCAAACCAATATCCGAGATCGCCGACCTGCCGGCCGAACGTCAATACCGGCCCTCGACCGCACTGACCGCGTTCGTCCGCATGCGCGCCATGACCTGCAGCTTCCCCGGCTGCAACCGCCCCGCGCACCGCTGCGACCTCGACCACCTGACCCCATGGCCCGCCGGAGCCACCCATCCGGGCAACCTGGCACCACTGTGCCGTCTGCACCATCTGATCAAGACATTCTGTGGTTGGGAACCGGCAGCGAAACCCGACGGACGCATCCAATGGTCAGCACCCACCGGGCACACCTACACCAAGGCCCCCGGCGCGTCAATCATGTTCCCGCACTGGAACATCGAGACACCCATCCCACGAAAACGCGCCATCAGCCTCATGAACGACACCGACCGCGACACCAAGATGCCCACCCGAAAACGCACCCGCGCACAGGATCGTGCACAAAGGATCAAAGCCGAGCGGCAGCGCAACGCAGCAGAACTCGCCGAAAACAACAGCGACCCGCCCTTCTAGGGTGCTCTAGACCGGGTCGACGCCTACGGCTCGCAACGCCGCAAGATCGGCCGCCCCGCACCCGTGCAGGCAAATGCGTAGCTCAGCGATGAAGCGCTCCAACCATTCCTGCACCGCCGCCGCCGACTCGATGGCCGGCACCAGCAGTGGATGCGCCACCGCCACCACATCGGCGCCCAAGGCGATCGCCTTCGCCGCGTCCATCCCGGTGCGGATCCCGCCGGAGGCGACCAGCGGCACCTGGGGCAGCACCGAACGCACCTCGACCAGCGCCTGCGCCGTCGGCAGGCCCCACTCGGCCAGGCCCAGATCATTGATCCCGMCGTAGCGCACGAACTGCTCCACCCGCGCCCACGACGTCCCGCCGGCACCGGCCACGTCGACCGCGGCCACCCCGATATCGGTCAACGACGCCGCCGCAGCCGCCCCGATCCCGTGCCCGACCTCCTTCAGCAGCACCGGATACCCGACAGTCTCGACCACGTCGCGCAGCCGGGCCAGCGACCCGGTGAAATCGGTATCGCCGCCGCGCTGCACCGCCTCCTGCAACGGATTGGTGTGCACCGCAAGAGCATTGGCGCCCACGCCGGCCAAGACGCGGCGCAACTCCGGCACCATGTCACGATTCAGCTGGGCCAGCCCGATATTGCCGACCAACAACACATCGGGTGCGACCTCGCGCACCTGGAAGCTGGGCACCGATTCCTCGCCGAGCATCACCCGCTGGGAGCCCAGCATCATGCCCACGCCCAGCGCCTGCGCCGCGGTGGCCAGATTGCGGTTGATGGTGCCCGAGAGCTCCGACCCGCCGGTCATCGAACCGATCAGCACCGGCGCCCGCAACGGCACCCCCAAGAACTCGGTGCCAAGGTCGATGCCGGCCAGGTCGGTCTGTGTCAGCGCGTTATAGGGCAGCCGGTAGCGCTCCAAGCCGGTGGTGACGGTCTGATACTGAACGGCCTCGGACAGGCAGACGTCGATATGACGCCGCTTACGCACCTGGATGCGGTCATCGAAGCCGGGGCCGATGGTCACCTGCCCGAGACTGCCACATCCGGACGGCGCGCCTCGATGAGATGCCGGGTGGAATGCGCCACGAACGGTCCGCCGGTCTCGATGCGTGCGTGCAGCTCGGCGAGCTTGTCCCGGTAGCGCTCGACGGTGAAGTCGGGCACCCACCAAATCACCTTGGACCCACGTGCTGAGCCAGATAGGACCCGCCCGGCCGCAGCACGCGGGCAATCTCGCGCCAGGCGATGGTGGCGGGATGACGGCTGGAGACCAGCTCGAAGGACGCATCCGGGAACGGCAGCTCGGACTCCGGGGCGGCCGACACGGTCACCCCGTCCAGCAGCCGCGCCGCCGCGGCGACGTTCGGCGGCCACGCCTCGGTGGCCGCCAGCACGCTCGGGCGTGCCTCGGCTGCAGTCAGCGCTTCGTGGAACACCTCACCACCGCCGGTCTGCACGTCCAATGCCGCAGCGACGCCGCCCAGCCGCGACGACAGCAGCCGGGCATAACCCCACGATGGGCGTTCCTCGGTGGCCCGACCGTCGAGCCAGGAGAAATCCCAGCCGGTGACGTCGGCGGCCGCGCCTTCTGCGATCAGGTGCTCGAACATGGCAGCCAGTGTGGCCTGAGACAATGGCCCGGTGTCAGATGCCTTATGGATCGCCGTCGCGGTCGTAGCAGTCCTGCTTGTCACTGCACTGGTCGTCGGGCTGGTGCGTTACCGCAAGCGGCGGATCACCCTGTCCGCGCCGGACACCACCACCCAGATCGACAAGTCGGGCGGCTATAAGGCCTCCTCAGGCATCACGTTCAGCGGGCCGAGCACCGCGCCGCCGGTCGAGAAGGTCGATCCCACCGGACTGCCCGGCGTCGGTGACGACGCCGCCGTGCCGCGCGACGCCCCGAAGCGCACCATCGCCGAAGTCAAGCTGCCCGAGCCTCCAGTCGCCGAGCCGCCGAAGCCGGTCCYCGAACCCGAACCGAAGCCGGAACCGAAGCCGGAACCGACGCCCGCCCCCGAGCCGACACCCGAGCCCGCCCCGCCCGCGGCCACCGAGATCGAGGACATCGCCCCGGCGGAGGGCCGGCTGGAACGCCTGCGCGGCCGGCTGGCCAAATCGCAGAGCACCCTGGGCCGCGGCGTGCTCGGCCTGCTCGGCGGCGGCGACCTCGACGAGGAATCCTGGGAGGAGATCGAGGACACCCTGCTGATCGCCGACCTCGGCCCCGTGGTCACCGAGAACGTCATCGCGGCGCTGCGCACCAAGATGGCCAG
>NZ_JBFUKN010000150.1:0-7431 GCF_056400845.1 Mycobacterium sp. P4_H6
GTCGACGGTCGTGCTGCGCGGATTGGACTGTGGCGCGTTCGACGCCGACGACGTCCTGACCCTGGCCCCCGCGGCCACCATCGATGTACTGCGAAATCTCAAGGACCGGAAGCTGACATGACCGAATCCCTACCCGACTTCACCTGGCTGCCGGACCTGGCGCTGCGCACCCTCGGCGGCGCCGTCGTCTGGGCCAATGACGAATCCTTCGCCGAGAAGGAGAATTTGATCTCCCAGGGGCCCTCGACGTACCGGCCGGCCTCGTTCGGGCACAAGGGCCAGGTGTACGACGGTTGGGAGACCCGCCGTCGCCGGGAAACCGGTCATGACACCGCGATCGTCCGGCTCGGGGTGCCCGGAGTGATCCGGGGCGTGGTGGTGGACACCGCGTGGTTCAAGGGCAACTACCCGCCCGCCGTCTCGCTGGACGCCCTCGAGGTCGACGGCTACCCCACCGCCGATCAGCTGGCCGCCGACCAGAACTGGACGCCGCTGATCGAACGCAGCCGTGCCTACGGGGACACCCGCAACAACTTCGAGGTCAACTCGGACAACCGGTGGACCCATGTGCGACTCAACATCTACCCCGACGGTGGGGTGGCCCGACTGCGGGTGCACGGCGAAGGACTTCCGGACAAGCGGTTCTTCGGCGTCGGGCCGCTGGACCTCGCCGCGCTGGAGAACGGTGGCCTGGTCCTGGACTGCTCCAACCGGTTCTACAGTTCCCCGCAAAACCTGATCTTCCCCGGCTACGCCCAGGTGATGGGCGACGGGTGGGAAACCGCACGCCGCCGCGATGACGCCAACGACTGGGTGCGTTTCCGGCTGGCCGGCCCCGGACGGATCAATCTCGCCGAGATCGACACCTCCTATTTCATCGGTAACAGCCCAGGATCGGCCGCACTCACCGGCTTTCGCGCCAACGGTGACCGGGTCGAACTGCTGCCCCGCACCAACCTGCTGCCCGACACCCGGCACAAGTTCCTGATCGAATCCGACGATGTGCTCACCGAGGTACGGCTGGACATCTACCCGGACGGCGGGCTGGCACGGCTGCGGCTCTACGGAGAGTTGGCGTGACCTATCCCCGCGACCTGATCGGGTACGGGCGCAACACCCCCGATCCGATGTGGCCGGGCGGCGCGGCGATCGCCGTGCAGTTCGTGCTCAATTACGAAGAGGGCGCCGAGAACTCGATCCTGGACGGCGATCCGGCGTCGGAGACGTTCCTGTCCGAGATCACGCCGGCCGAACCGTTCGGCAACCGGCACATGAGTATGGAGTCGATGTACGAGTACGGCTCGCGGGCAGGGCTGTGGCGGATACTGCGGATCTTCGAGCAGCGTGGCCTGCCGCTGACGATCTTCGCGGTGGCACGCGCCATGCAGCGCAATCCCGAAGCCGTGGCGGCGTTCTCGGAGCTGGGCCACGAAATCGCCTGCCACGGCCTGCGCTGGAAGTCCTACCAGCTGATCGGCGAGGACACCGAACGCGCACACATGGCCGAGGCGATGCAGATCCTGACCGAGCTGACGGGCAGCGCGCCGCTGGGCTGGTACACCGGCCGGGATTCCCCGCACACCCGCGAGCTCGTGGTCGAACACGGCGGGTTCGTCTACGACTCGGACTCCTACGCCGACGATCTGCCGTACTGGGTGAAGGTGCGAGACACCGATCATCTGGTGGTGCCCTACACCCTGGACACCAACGACATGCGGTTCTCCTCGCCCGCCGGGTTCGCCAACGGTGACGAGTTCTACGCGCATCTGCGCGATGCCTTTGATGTGCTCTACGCCGAAGGTGTTGCTGGACAGCCAAAGATGCTGTCAGTCGGACTGCACTGTCGACTGGTCGGCAGGCCCGCCCGGGCGGCGGCGCTGCAGCGGTTCCTGGACCACGTGCAGTCGCATGACCGGGTCTGGGTGGCGCGGCGCATCGAGATCGCCGAGCACTGGCGGGCCGTTCACCCCGTCTAGCGCTTCTCGGCGACCAGAACTCCCGAAATGCCGCCGATTTCTTGACGGATAACCCTTGCGCGCCAACGATATGCAGCGTAGTGTCGAACACAAGTTCGAATGCGACGTGGCTCCCACATCTCGACGGTGAGCTTCAGACCGCGACTCCGGTCGCCGAGAGGTTCGATGGTCCTGCGGGACCGTGCGAGCCGTATTGACTGATCGTGCCCGTTGGGCACCTTCTGTGAAAGTCGGTATCCAACATGGACGCCACCCATCTCGACATGTTCATTGGTGCGCTCATCGATGACCTGGCCGCGTCGCCTGTTCCTGAGCACGACGCTGATCGCCGGCTGTTTCATCTGCTGGACTGCCCTCGACGGGTGATCGATGAACAAGCCCTGCTCGCGGCGTTGGTGGCTGCGGTCACCTTGCGCAACCTGGTCGATCATGTGATCGCCCAGGCGGTTGCTGCGGCTGAACGGGCGGGGATCCCGTCCCGCAAGCACCTGCGTTCGGGAGCGGATCTTCTTACCCTGTTGGGGGTTTCCCCCGGCGCCGCACACCGAGCCGCGCGGGTCGGGCGGGCGGCACACACGCTACCGGCGTTGACCCGGGCCCAGCGCCTCGGCGGGATCGGCATCGAGTTCGCCGACGCCGTCGGCAAAGCGGTCACCCACATCAACAACAGAGTCCCCTTGTCCGAGGAGGAGCGGGCCGAGGTCGTGACCAAGCTGATGATTCAGACCACGCCATCGCAGGTCGCCGAGAAGGCCCGCGCGATCGCCATCGACAAAACCGCCACGCGACCGCCTGTAGAGGGGGCGGTCCCGGTGGCTGAGAACGCGGACCTCAACGACATGACGTTGGTGGTTACCGAGGAAGGGCGTGTCGCTGCGACTTTCGATGTGGACGCGTTGACCGGTGAGGAACTCCTCACCGCCCTGGACCCACTGTGCCGACCCGTACCGCTCCCGGACGGATCCCCCGACCCACGCCCGGCGGGTAAGCGCCGCGCGGACGCGTTCGGCCAGCTGATGCGGACCTATCTGTCGAGCTCCCGGCGGCCGACATCCGGGGGTGTCCTCCCTCACGTCACGTTGATCCGCGGTGACGGGCGGGTGGACACCCTCGGGTTCACCGGCCCCGTCAGCGCCACCACCGCCGACCTCATCACCTGCGACAGCACAGTGGGGGTGGTGACCATCGATGACAGCGGCGCACCGCTGGATGTGGGGCGCGCCGAGCGACTGTTCACACCCGCGATCCGAAAAGGGTTGGCAGTGCGCGACGGTGGCTGCGCCCACCCGGGCTGTGGGCGGCCGGTGTCCTGGTGCGACGCCCACCACATCACCCCATGGAGCAGCGGGGGCACCACCAGCATCGACAACGGCGTGCTGCTCTGCCGACTACACCACACCGCGATCCATCACGGCGGCTGGCGGGTCTACCTCGGCGCCGACCGCCACCCCTGGTTCATCCCACCCCACAAACCGGACGAAGCAGAACCAGCACACCTGCGCTCCCACGCCCGACGCACCATGACCGACCTGCCCATCGCCGCATAAGCCTTGCGCACCTTGACAACTACACAGTGACGAACAACCCAGCGGCGGGAACCGGCACCGACAGAGAGCCGGACCCGCCACGACGGACTAGCGCTTCTGGACGTACTCCTTGGCCGGCGGCGCCGCGAACTCCCCGCGCTTGCCGGTGCGCAGACCCATCGTCACCAGCGACTGCACGGTCAGCGTGGCGGCGGTGACGCCGTCGACCACCGGGACACCGATCTCATCGGAGATGTGCCTGCACATATCGGCCATCCCCGCGCAGCCCAGCACCACCGCGTCGGAGCCGTCCTGCTCGACCGCCTCCCGGCAGGCTTCGGTGACGAGTTTCATTGCCATCGGATCGGTTTCGAGGTCCAGCACCGGAATCTCGCAGGCGTGGAAGCCGCGGCAGAACCGGCTCATCCCGTAGCGTTCGGCCAGATCCTCGGCCCGCCCGATGGTGCGTCCCAGCGTCGTCACGATGCTGAACCCGCGACCCAGATGGCTCGCGGCCTGCATGGCGGCCTCGGCGATACCGATCACCGGGCCGGTGGCCAGTTCCCGGGCCGCGTCCAGGCCGGGGTCGCCGAAACAGGCGATGACATAACCGTCGACACCCTCGGACTCGCCGCGCTGGATCGCGGCCAGCAGGCCGGGCACGCTCATCGCCTCGTCGTAGTGGCTCTCGATGGACGGCGGCCCGAACTCGGACGTGACGCCGACAACGTCGGTGCCCTCGGCGGCCACCGCCCGGGCGCAGACCTCGATGGTCGAGGTCATTGCCCGGGTGGTGTTCGGGTTGATCACCCAGATGCGTGTCACGACACCGATTCTGCCACCAGGACGTCGCGCTTACCCCACAGGTAGTAGATGGCGAAGCCGACACCGCAGCCGATGAACCAGCTGTACTGCGCGGCGGTGTGCATACCGGGCACGGATCCGCCGGTCAGCACCGGGATCATGGCGAGGATGGCACCGACGACGGTGGCGACGACGGCGACCTTGTTGTATCCCTTGGTGTACCAGTACTTTCCGGACTCCTCCATGGTGAACAGATCGTCCACCACCACCTTTTGCTTGCGGATCAAGTAGTAGTCGGCGATCAGCACACCGAACAGCGGGCCGATGAAGGCGCCCAGGGTTTCGAGCGTGTAGTGGATGACCTCGGGGTTGTTGTACAGGTTCCACGGCGTGATCAGCACCGAACCGACGGCGGCGATCATGCCGCCGGCGCGCCAGCTGATGCGCTGCGGGCTGACATTGGAGAAGTCGAACGCCGGGGAGATGAAGTTGGCGACGATGTTGATACCGATGGTGGCGATGGCGAAGGTCAACGCGCCCAACACGATCGCGAAGGTGCTGTCGATGCTGGCCACCGTCTCGACCGGATCGGTGATGAGCTCGCCGAACACCGGCAGGGTCAGCGATGCGGTGACGACCACCAACACCGAGAAGACCAGGAAGTTGACCGGCAGGCCGAGGAGGTTGCCCTTCTTGACGGCCGCGAACGACTTTCCGTAGCGGGAGAAGTCACCGAAGTTGAGCATCGGACCGGAGAAGTACGACACCACCAGGGCGATGGCGCCGAGCATCACCGGAACCGAGGACCAGCCGGTGTAGGTGACGCCGCCGAGGTTCAGATCGATGGCGCCCCAACCGGCCTTGTAGATGAGGTAGCCGCACAGCATGAACATGACGACGTACACCGCAGGCCCGCAGAAGTCGATGAACTTGCGAATCGACTCCATGCCGCGCCAGAAGACGCAGGCCTGCAGCACCCACAGCAGCAGGAAGCTGCCCCAGCCCAGCAGCGACAGCCCGGCGAACCCGTAGTCGGCGACGACGGCGTACGGCGCGAGGCTCGGGAACAGTTTGATCAGCACGATGTCCAGTGCCGCCGAGGCCAGGAAGGTCTGGATGCCGTACCAGGCCACCGCGATGAGACCGCGGATGATGGCCGGGATGTTGGCGCCCAGCACACCGAATACGGTGCGGCAGATCACCGGGTAGGGCACCCCGGTCGCTTGGCTGGGCTTGGCCACCAGGTTGCAGAAGAAGTACACGATGCTGATGCCGACCAGCAGCGCGATCAGCACCTGCCAGCTGGCCAGTCCGAGTGCGAACAGGCTGCCTGCGGTGACGTACCCGCCGACGCTGTGCACATCGGACATCCAGAACGCGAAGATGTTGTAGGACGTCCAGCTCTGCTTGCCCAGCGGGGCGAGATCCTCGTTGGTGAGGCGGGGGTCGTAGCCGGGTTTGATGACGCCGCCGCCCACCGGATGGCCGGCGGCTTCGACGATGTCACCGGCACCGACAACGGCACCCGGAGGAGCGGTGTTCGGAGGTACAACGGTATCGGTCATGGTTGCCGACTATGGGACCGCATTGTTTCCCCACCGTTTCGGTGAACTTATCGGTCCGTTGCGCCGGAAATATATTCGCTCACGCCAGCAGCCCGGTGTTGCGCGGCAAGGTGGCGATGACGGCGTTGAGCCGGGCGGCGTGTTGTTCGGAAACGGCGAGCAGGGCATCGACGTCGCCGGTCAGGAACGCCTCCAGCATGGCGCCGTGATCGGCATGCAGCACCGCCCGGTCGGCGGGACTGACATGCACCATCGACTGCACCGGTTCGGTGACGTTCCAGGCAGCCTCCAGCATGTGTAGCAGCCGGTGCATCCGTGAAGGACCGGTCAGCGCGGCATGGAATTGCCTGCTGCCGCGGTGATACGCGGCCGCGTCCCCGTCCCGGATGGCCTGTTCGAGACGCTGGTTGGCGATCACCGCGGTCGCGCGATCGGTGTCGGTGGCGTTGTGCACCGCGGCGGTCAGGGAGGCAGATTCCAACGTCTCACGGACGATGTACATCTCGCGCAGTTCCTGCGCGGTCAGCAGTGCGACGGTGTAGCCGCCGTTGCGCCGGTGCGAGATCAATCCCTCGGCGACGAGGGTTTTCAGCGCCTCGCGGACCGGGATCTGGCTCACGCCGAATATCTCGGCGACCTCGGCGAGCGGGATCGGCGTGCCCGGCGGGACGCCGCCGTCCAGGATGGCGCGGCGCAGTTCGTCGAGCACCCCGTCCTGGGAAGTGCCGGCCCGTTCGGCGATCAGGCATTCGAGCAGTACCGAGCGCCTGACCCCCATCGGTTGAGGTTAAGCCGGTCGTGTTGCGCCGCTGTTTCGGCGCCGTCAGACGTCGGCGAGGGACGCGGTGACCGCCCACAGCGGTGCCAGCGCGGCCGGCGAGTGGTCCAGCGGGCTGAGCGCGACCTCGGATGCACCCGCGTCGAGGTAGCGGCGCAGCTGCCTGCGCACGGTGTCGGCGTCACCCACGGCCGCCAGGTCGGCGATCGAGTCGAGGCCCTCGCGCTCGATCACCTTCTGATACGACGGGATCGTCGCGTAGAAGGCCAGCGTCTCGGCGGCCAGCGCGCGGCCCGCCTCGACATCGTCGGTAACCAGCGCCGGGACCATCGCGATGGTCTTCGGCTCGGGCCGGCCTGCCTCGGCGGCCGCCTTGGTGATCGTCGGCACGACGAACTCGCCGATGGTGCGCGGTCCGGCGAGGTAGGGCAGGGTGCCGTCGGCGAGTTCGCCGGTGACCCTCAGTGCCTTCGGTCCCATCGCGGCCACGTACACCGGGATCGGCGTCCCGCCCGCGACCGATACCGGCCATTCCGGGTTGGCGGTGAACTCGTCGCCGTGGAAGTCGACGGCCCCCTCGTCGAAGATCGACCGCAGCACCTGCAGATGTTCACGCAGCCGGCCGACGGGGTTGGGCCACGCGGTGCCGAACGCATCTTGTTCGGGCTTGTGCGACCCCAGGCCGATGCCGAGGCTGAAGTTTCCGTGCGCCGCGGCCTGCGCGGTCTGTGCCTGGGAGGCGACGACGAGCGGGTGCCGCGGGTTGAGCGGCACGACGGAGG
>NZ_JBFUKN010000151.1:0-7351 GCF_056400845.1 Mycobacterium sp. P4_H6
CTCGTGAAGTGCATCTGTTGGCCTTCGGCAACACCCGATCGGCGGGGCCGTGGCGGCACCCCGACGTCGACAACAGCACCGCGGGTGTGCGCCGACGTCTGATCCGCCACGCCCAGACCGCAGAGGCCGGCACCTTCGACGCGCTGTTCTTCGCCGACGGCCTCAACTACGGTCCGCCGGCCACCTGGGCCTACAAGACCACCGAGGACTTCGAACCGCTGACGGCCACGGCGGCGCTGTCCTCGGTCACCGAGCGGATCGGCCTGGTGGTCACCGGGTCGGCGACCCTGCAACACCCGTACCACCTTGCCCGTCAGCTTCTTTCACTGGATCACCTGAGCCTGGGCCGGGCCGGCTGGAACCTGGTCACCAGCTTCGCAGCAGCGGCCGCCGACAACTTCAGCGCCCGCGGTGTCGTCGATCACGATGAACGATATCGGGTCGCCGAAGAAGCCATCGAGGTGGTGAAGAAGCTCTGGGCTTCCTGGTCCGAGGACACCATCGTGGAGGACCGGGCCGCCGGAGTCTTCAACGATGTCAGCAAGATCGCGGTACCGGAGCACCACGGGCGGTACTTCGATGTGAAGGGCCCGATCGGAGCCGCGCGCTCGGCGCAGGGCCGGCCGGTCATCTTCCAGGCCGGATCATCGAACACCGGAAGGACATTCGCGGCCACCCACGCCGAGGTGATCTTCACCAGCCACGGAAACAAGGCCCGCGGCCAGGAGTTCTACCGGCAGATCCACGCCGAGGCCCGCGCCCTGGGCCGCGCCACGCCGCCGCTGATCACCCCCTCGCTGCGGTATGTCATCGGGTCCACCGAGGACGAGGCGCGGCGCGCCGAACGCGAGGAGTACGAGTACTTCAGCCCGGAGTATCAGGCGGGCTGGCTGCTGGAGGTCGACGTCGACGTCACCGGAGCCGACCTGGACGGCCCGGTGCCCGCCTCGGCATTCCCGGACAGCACCGAAACCCATCAGACCGCGCTCGCCGGCTATCGGGCGCTCGCCGCGGACGGCGACCCGACGGTGCGGGAGTTCCTGTACAAGACGGTGAACGGTTGGGGCGCCTCGGTTGTCGGCACCCCCGAGCGGATCGCCGACCAGATCGAGGACTGGTTCACCGATGGCGCCGCCGACGGTTTCGTGCTGCGCGACAGCGGACTACCCGGCCAGGAGGAACTGTTCGTCGAACAGGTCGTGCCGGTGCTGCGCAAGCGCGGGCTGTTCCGTCACGAGTACACGGGCACCACCCTGCGTTCCCACCTCGGCCTGGACGTACCGGCATGACCGATCCCTTCGTGCTCGCCGCCTTCACCATGTCCACGGTGTCGCACGGCAACTTCGGGCTGTGGCGCCACCCCGAGGACCAGACCTCCCGGTACACCGACATCCGCTACTGGGTGGCGCTGGCCCAGCTGCTCGACGCGGGTGGCTTCGACGCGCTGTTCATCGCCGACGCCGTCGGACAGCTCGATGTGTTCGGCGGTGACGCCGATGCCGCCCTGACCCGTGGTGTGCAGACACCGGTCACCGATCCGCTGCTCGCGGTGTCGGCGATGGCGGCCGCGACAACCCATCTGGGCTTCGGCGTCACGGTGTCGACGACCTACGAGAGCCCCTACCTGCTGGCCCGCAAGTTCAGCACGCTGGACCATCTGACCGGCGGCCGAGTCGGCTGGAACATCGTCACCTCGCTGCTGGACAGCGCGGCCCGCAACATCATCGGGCGCGACCGGCAGATCCCGCACGACGAGCGCTACGCGATGGCCCAGGAATTCCTCGAGGTCACCTACAAGCTGTGGGAGGGCTCCTGGGAGGCGGACGCGGTGCTGCGCGACCGCGACCGCGGCATCTACACCGACGCCGCCAAAGTCCACGCCATCGGTCACGAGGGCACGTACTTCCAGGTGCCCGGAGCACATCTGGTGGAACCCTCGCCGCAACGCACCCCGGTGCTCTTCCAGGCCGGCACCTCCCCGGCCGGGCGCGAATTCGCGGCGCGCAACGCCGAACTGGTCTTCGCCAGCGACCCGCGCCCACAGGTGTTGCGGGCCAATATCGAGGACATCCGCCGGCGAGCGGTGGCCCACGGGCGCCGGCCCGACTCGATCAAGTTCCTGACCTCCGTCGAGATCGTCACCGACAGCACGGATTCCGCCGCCCGCGCCAAGGCCGCCGACCTGGCGAAGTATCACGACCTGGAAGCGGGCCTGGTGCTGCTGTCGGCGCTCAGCGGCGTGGACTGGTCGGAGTACGGGGTGGACCGCCCGATCGAACAGTTCGACACCGACGCCAGTCGATCCATCCTGGCCGCAGTGGACGGGGCCGGGGACCGGCACCGGATCACCCTGCGCGACTACGTCGGTGAGCTCGGCGGTTTCGGCGGGCAACTGTTCGTCGGATCCGCTGGCACGGTGGCCGACGAACTGGAGGCCTACGCCGAGAGCACCGGTATCGACGGTTTCAACATCACCTATCACGTCACGCCCGGCAGCTTCGCCGATGTCGCCGATCACCTGATCCCCGAACTGCGTCGCCGTGGGCGCGCCCGCGAGGCCGGCGAGGCGACCACGCTGCGGGAGCGGCTGTTCGGAGGGGCGGCGCTGCTGCCCGATGACCACCCTGGCGCGGGTTTCCGGTTGGTAAAAGAATCGCGTCGATCCGATAGCTGATGCCTGAGAGCATTCTCAGGCATCGTCATCGTGACATCAATATCTCTTTAAACAACTGCGCGTCAGAAGATTTCATGACGCACAGGGCAGGAAGGCGGCATCATGGCCACACCGAATCGGGTCGAACTGGGGGGTCGACCGCTGTCCCAGATCGAAGACCACGGACTCGAACGCGACGCACTCGGCTTCTGGGGTGTCTTCGCCCAGGGCCTGGCCGCTGCGGCGCCCAGCGTGGCCGTGGCCTCCGTGYCGTTCATGCTGTTCCTGGCCGCAGGCAAGGGCGCGGCGTGGGCGGTGATCATCGGCCTGGTCATCGTCATCCTGATCGCGACCACCATCAGCTTTCAGGCCAAACGCACGGTGTCCTCCGGTTCGCTGGGCACCTACACCGGCAATGGTCTCGGCCCGGGATTCGCCTATGCCGCCGGCTTCAGTCTGCTGGTCGGCTACATCGGTTTCGCCGTCACCGGCACCCTCGGCGGCGTCCTCTATCTGGATTCGTTCCTGCAATCCTTCGGACTGGGGTCGGAGGCCACCTGGTTCAAGCTGATCCTCGTGGTGCTCATCGTCGGGGTCGGGGTGTACCTGCCGTACCGCGGGGCTTCGCTGGCCGCCCGGTATGAACTGATCTTCGAGATCATCGCGGTGGCAACCATTCTCGTCATCGTGGTGGCGTCCTATGCCACCTACGGCTGGCGGATCGACTGGGAGCAGTGGGATCTCGGGCACCTCAGCACCAGCGCCACCTTCATCGCCGCGGTGTCGGCCGTCGGCTCCTACGCGGGATTCGAGAGTGTGGCCTCCCTGGGCGCGGAAGCCAAGGACGCACACCGCACCATCGCCCGCTCACTGCTGCGGGTGGTGATCCTGCTCGGTGTGCTCTACATCGTCGCCACCTACCCGCAGGTGCTGTTCTTCGAGGGCATCAACGGTGACGAGGCAGTGCTGCCACAACTGGCCGACGCCACCAACGTGTCGTGGATCAATCACGTGATGAGCGGCGCCGTCGCGATCGCTTTCGTCGTGTTCGTCACCGCGGTGACCACCGCTGCGGCCCGCTCGCTGTTCACCTTCGCCCACGAGGGCGCGCTGCCCAGCGCGTTCGCGAAAGTGCATCCCGCACACCGCACCCCGTGGGTCGGCATCGTGTTCATCGGGATATTGGCGTTCCTGTTCTCGGCGGTGGCCACCATCAGCTCGGCGGGCCGGCTGGTCTTCGAGGTCTACGGGGGCTACGTCGCCACCTGGGGCTTCTTGATCAGCTACCTGCTCGTGGTGATCGCCACCCCGATCTGGCTGCACAAGATACGGGCCCTGACCCCGCTGCGGCTGCTCGTGTCCGTGGCCGCGACCCTGGCCCTGGGTTACGTGATCTTCAGCAACTTCTACCCGGTGCCCGAGTTCCCGTTCAACATCCTGCCGTTCATCTTCGGCGGCATCCTGCTGGTCGGTCTGCTCTGGTACTGGTACCTGAAGTTCACCAACCCCGAGGTGGCCAAGCGGGTCGGCACTATCCAGACCCTGTCGGATGCCGAGCAGCAGCGTCTGGTCGATGAGGGCATCGTCGACGTGCTGGAGCATCGCGACGATACCCCCGACCCCGACGGTGACCCGGAGGCACGGCGGGACAAGGAACCGGTCGCGCCATGAGCGTGTCGGTCTCGGAGAAGACCTGGACGGTCCGGGCCGCCACCGCGGTCGACCACCCGCACATCGCGGACTTCCTGGCCACCACCGCGGGTATCGCGGGCCGCAAGTTCGCCGCGGACTCCCGCGATATCGCCGAACAACTCGACGGCGTGTTCCCCGGTGCGGTGCCGGTGGTCCGCGACGAGACGGGGCGCGTCCGCGGCTACGCGGTGCTGCACCAGCCGTACGGCCTGGAACCCGAGATCGGGGCCGAGTTCGTCTTCGCCCCGGCCACCCCCACGCCGCTGGTCGACAGCGTCGTCGCCGCCACCGTGGACCGGTTCCTGGCCGAATCCGCCGACATCCCGGGGGCGTACCTGCGGAGCTTCATCGGCACGGACCAGCAGCCGGCGATCGATGCGCTCGTGGCGCGCGGGGCCCGGCAGGAAGGACAGTTCATCCGGACCCGCAAGGATCTCGCCGGGGAGCACACCGATGCGCTGGATCGTGCCGAGATCGACGGGCTCACCCTGTTGAGCTGGCCGGAGGTGATCGAGCGGGACCTGCTCGAACAGGTGCGCCAACTGCAGTACGCCACCTTCCTCGAGCATTTCGGCAACATGTCCAAGACGCCGGAGATCTTCGCTCACCACATCGAAAGCCGGTCTTTCACCGCAGATTTCAGCAACGCCGCGGTGAACGATGACGGCCAGGTGGTGGGTTACGTGCTGGGCTCCACCTATACCCATCTCGACGGTGACCGCGAGGAACGCAGCGCCCACACCGACTACATCGGGGTGCGCAGGGACCAGCGCAAGCGCGGGATCGCGGAGTTCCTGCTGCGCAAGATCTGGTTGGCCGCGCTGCGTCGTGGCCTGAGCCTGGCGTCGCTGGGCACCGACATCCACAACCGCAGCAACGCCCACATCCTCTACGAACGGCTCGGCTACCAGGCCGTCGAGCACCAGTTCGCCTACCGCATCGATGCACCGACAGGAATCAGATGAGCACCGCCACAACCTATCTGAGCGCGCCCACCGCGGACCTCGAAGAACTGCGGGCGCACTTCGCGCCGGTGTTCGCCAAGATCGCCGAGGGCAACCTGGAACGCGAACGTGACCGCGTCTTCCCGCACGAGCAGGTGAAGTTGCTCAACGAGGCCGGCTTCGGCACCCTGCGGATCGCCACCGACCGCGGTGGCTGGGGCGCGTCGCTGCAACAGGTGTTCCTGCTGCTGGCCGATCTCGGCACCGCCGACGCGAACGTCGCCCACATCTGGCGCAACCACCTCGCTTTTGTCGAGGACCGGCTCAACGCCGCGGTCTCGGAGGCCAACGACGCCTGGATCGCACGCTTCCTCGGCGGCCAGTTCGTCGGTGGAGGATGGACCGAGGCGAACAATGTCACGCTGGCCAACCTGGTCACCACCGTGCAGACCGACGGTGATCACTTCGCCGTCACCGGCGCCAAGTTCTACGCCACCGGCAGTCTCTACGCCGACTGGCTCGATGTGCTCGGCCGCGGCGATGACGGTGAGCTGCTGACCGCGCTGGTGCGCGCCGATGATCCCGGCGTCACGCTGCTGGACGACTGGGATGGCTTCGGGCAGCGCACGACCGCCAGCGGCACGGCCCGCTATGAGAACGCGCGCGCCGAACGCGGTGACGTGTTCCCGGCCGCCGAACGTTTTGCCTACCAGGGCCACTTCTATCAGACCGCCATGCTGTCGGTGCTGACCGGCATCACCCGGGCCGCGCTGCGCGACGGGTCGACGGCGCTGACCGGTCGCAAGCGCAACTACCCACAGGGGCTGGCCCAGGTGCCCTCCGACGATGCCCAACTGCTCGCCGTCATCGGCGAGGTGTCCGCCGACGCGTTCGCCGCCGAGGCTGCACTGGCACAGGCCGGCGCGGCACTGGACCGGATCCACGGGGACGAGCGGAACGCGAAGCGGCGTCTGGTCGAGGCCGAGGTGGCCGTCACCCAGGCGCAGTTGGTCATCATCGCTGCTGCGCTGCGCGCCACCACCGCGGTCTTCGATGCGCTCGGCGCCTCCGGGGTGTCGGTGGAGCGTGGCCTGGACCGGCACTGGCGCAACGCGCGCACCCTGGCCTCGCACAACCCGCGGGTCTACAAGGCGCGCATCCTCGGCGACTACCTCATCAACGGCAAGGACCCGGTGTCCAACCTGGCCGCACTCGGCCGAGGCGGACAGGGCAACTAGTCCTAGGGTGGGTCCTGTGAGCGAGCAGGACCGCACCCGCTGGGACGCGGCGTACACCGACCGCGACGCCGCGCCCACACCGGGGCTGCCTGCGGTGTTCAGGGACCACGCGCATCTGTTCCCGCGCACCGGCACCGCACTGGAGATCGCCTGCGGCTCAGGCGCGGCAGCGGTGTGGCTGGCCCAGCGCGGCCTCGACGTGCAGGGCGTGGACGTCTCCACCGTCGCCATCGACCGGGCGCGTGCTCTGGCAGAACAGGCCGGTGTCACGGCGCGTTTCGAGGCCGTCGACCTCGACGATGGTCTGCCTCCCGGTGACCCGGTGAATCTGCTGCTGTGCCACAAGTTTCGCGACGCTCGACTCGACCGGCAGATCATCGAGCGGCTCGCGCCCGGCGGGCTGCTGGCCATCTGTGTGCTCAGCGAGGTCGGCGCCGCACCTGGGCGGTTCCGTGCCACCCCCGGGGAACTGCGCACCGCGTTTTCGACGCTCGACGAGGCCGCGGCGGGGGAGGGCGACGGCCAGGCCTGGTTGCTCGCCCGGCGTCGCTGACCGCGGGCGCCGGGCGGTCCGACACAAGATAATGTGTCGGATGTGATGTATCAGGACATCGGTGACAGTTCTGCATCAGGACATCGGTGGCAGTTGATGTATCAGGACTTCGGTGACAGTTCTCTGGTCCTGGGTTGGGGCCCGCTGGGTCGGCCGTTGCCGACGTAGTTGACTCCGGGTGCGGGTCTGGTGTGCTCGACGATGACCTGACCGTGCAGGTCGGCGATGATGATCGTGTCGTCCGCGGTGACGATCAGGACCTGCTCAAAGG
>NZ_JBFUKN010000152.1:0-6613 GCF_056400845.1 Mycobacterium sp. P4_H6
TCATTGGACAGCATGGCGTCGCACAGGGCGCCTATCCAGGGCCGGGCGTAGGACGGCGAGATCGCGGCGAACCACATGAGCCAGTCCAGGCGCAGGTGGTACGGGCTCCACTGCCGTGGTGTCCGTGCGAGTGCGCCGGGCTTGCCCTTGAACTCGTACTCCCGCCACGTGGTGTGCTCGTCGATGGCCGTATCCGAAGTGCCTTCGAACACCACCTCATGGCGGATCTTCCCGACGCTGCCGAACGCGCCATAGGAGTTGACCAGGTGCAGAGGGTCGAATGTGCTGTTCATCCGTTGTTCGCGGGACAGCAGATTGCGAGCGGGCCGCCAGCTGAGCACCACCACCAACACGGTGAACGCGAGGACCGCGACACCGAACCAGACCGGCAAGGTTGTGGGCGCATCGCCCGGTTCCGTCCGGCCATAGGTGCTGTCGTCGATCACACTGCAGGCCAACACGATGGTCAACCAGTTGAGCCAGGCGAAGTTGCCCGACGCCACCAGCCACAACTGGGTCACGATGATGATCGCAGCCGCGACACCGGCCACCGGTTGTGGCGCGAAGAGGCCGAACGGGACCAGCAGTTGGGCGACGTGGTTGCCCGCAACCTCGATGCGGTGCAGGGGTTTCGGCATCCGGTGGAAGAACCAGCTCAGCGGCCCGGGCATGGGTTGTGTCTCGTGGTGGTAATCCAGGCACGTGAGATTCCGCCAGCACCGGTCGCCGCGGATCTTGATCATGCCCGCCCCGAACTCGACACGGAACAGGAGCCAACTGGCGAGCACCAGTATCGGTAGCGGCGGCGCGGTCTCGCCGTTGCCCAGGAACACCGCGAGGAAGCCCGCTTCCAGCAGCAGGGACTCCCAGCCGAACGAATACCAGACCTGGCCGACGTTGACGATCGACAGGTACGCCGCCCACAGAATCAGCCACACTGCCATCGCGGCCCAGAGCGGCACCACGTCGGCCAGTCCGACGACCATTGCCACCGACACCGCGACACCGGCCCAGCACACCGCCGCAAAGAAGCGATCAGAATAGTGCAGGTGAAATAGGCTGGGCGAGGAGCGAAATGGTCTCCGCTCCAAAAACTTCGGGATCGGAGTCAGGCCCTTGCTGCCGAGCAGGGCCCGGAACTGCAGCGCCGCGCAGAGGAACGCGACCACATATACGGCGGCGATACCGCGTTCCAGCACGACCCGGCCCCACCATGACTCCGACGCCGCGAGCCAGTCCATCGGGGCTCAGCCCGCCCAGGTGAGCCGGCTCTGGCCGTCGTCGTAGACCACCTCGGTCGGGGCGGGCCCGGTGACGTCGAAGTAGATCTTCCCGCCGGATGATCCGCCCTGGCTCAGCGGTGAGATGCCGAGATCGGGCGCGAACGTCTGAACGAGAACCCGGTAGCTCTGGCCATCGGCGGCGCGCGCGTTGAAGAACTGCATGGCCGGCACGACCGAGCCGGTCACTGCGTCCACATCGGTGCGCGCCTCCCAGAGCGTGCCCGCAAGGGGCACATTGCCGACGATCGGCACATTCAACACGTCGGTGGGACTGCGCTGTAGATCGTGGACGGTGTATCCGCCCACTCCGGCGCCGTCGGTGCCAGCGGCCTGCAACTGGGTGCCGAACCGGGCCACGGCGGGATCCGCGGATGCCTGGGGACCATCGGTCACCCCGAAGGCGACGGCGACTCCGGCCGCCATCGCTGCGATTGTTCTGGCGTTCATGGCGTTCGTCTCCTGAATGCGGCTTTCCGCTTCCTTTTAGGAGGTGCCCGCTTCAGAACGACCGAAACGCGATGGAACGCGTCAATTCACGCGCGCGATGCGGCCCGTATCAGCAGTCGCAACAGCACCTGCCCGATGCCCGCGAGCGGGATCTTCACCAGGGGGAACGATGCGGTGGAGCCGATGGTGTACTCGATGTGGGTGCTTGCGCCCGCTTCGGTCAGCCGCACCTCACCGGTGTAGCCGGGAAACGGGGTACCCGACAGCGCCTTGTAGCCGAACACATGCGGCGCGTCGAAGGTGACCACCTCTTCGACGATGTCCGGGCCCGGGCCCGGTGTGCTGATCCGGCGGACCGCGCCGAGCCCGTTCGGGTCGGGTGTGCCGGGTTTGCCGAGGCTGACCTGGACACCCGGCCCCCAGCCGGCCATGCCGACATGGTCGGTCAGGGTGGCCCACACCTTCTCGATCGGGACGTTGGCGGTGGCGTTCGCGGTGACGTGCATGGACCACATCCTGCCCCACCGGTTGGTAGACCCGCCTACGTGATGTCGATCACGCTTACCTATGGTGACTGGATGAGCGCGCAAGCCGATGCGGACCTGGTCGCTGACCTGGCCCGGCAGGTCGTGGCAGACCACGATCCGAAAAAGGTTCCGATCCCCGAGTTCCTGACGGCCGGCTACGACGCCGGGCTGGCCTGGGTGCACTTCCCGGAGGGACTCGGCGGCCTCGGGGTCTCCCGCGGGCTGCAGGCCGTCGCGGACGGCATCCTGCAGGGCGCCGGCGGTCCGATGCCGCTGGGGCTCAACCCGATGGGCTACGGGATGGCCGCGCCGACCGTGCGCGAACACGCGCAGTCCGAGGACCTCAAGAAGTTCTGGCTGCGGCCGCTGGCGAGCACCGAGGACATCTGGTGTCAGCTGTTCTCCGAGCCCGGCGCCGGATCCGATCTGGCCGGCCTGGCCACCTCCGCCGTCCGCGACGGTGAGGACTGGATCATCAACGGGCAGAAGGTGTGGACCAGCCTGGCTCACCGGGCGCGCTGGGGTCTGCTGCTCGCGCGTACCGATCCCGATGTGGCCAAGCACAAGGGGCTCACCTATTTCGTGCTCGACATGCACGCGCCCGGTGTCGAGACGCGGCCGCTGCGGCAGCTGACCGGGCAGGCCGAGTTCAACGAGGTCTACATCACCGACGCCCGCATCCCCGACGCGCACCGGCTCGGTGACGTCGGCAACGGCTGGGGGGTGGCGATGACGACGCTGATGAACGAGCGCAGTGCGCTCGGCGGCAGCGGTTCCCAGCGCGGCGCCGGCACCATCGCCGAGGCCGTCGGGCTGTGGGCCTCACGCCCCGATCTGCAGACCCCGGTGCTGCGCGACCGGCTGACCCAGCTGTGGCTGCGCTCGGAAGCCCAGCGGTTGACTGCGCAGCGCTCGCGGGCCACCGCGACCGTCGGTGGTCCGGGCCCGGAGGGATCGATCGGCAAGCTGGTCGGCGCCGAACTCAACCAGCACATCTACACGTGGTGCATGGATCTGCTTGGTGCCGAAGGCATTCTGTATCACGGGTACGGGCTGCACGACAGTGACGATGAGACGGATTGGCGTGGACCCATCCAGCAGCGCTTCCTGCGCAGCAAGGCCAACACCATCGAAGGCGGGACATCCGAAGTGATGCGCAACATCCTGGCCGAACGGATCCTGGGCCTGCCCGGCGATCTGCGGGCCGACGCCGGCATGCCGTGGAAGGAGATCCCGCGTGGCTGAGGAGTTTACGGATCAGCCCGACAATGTGGCTGAGAAGCTTGCGGATCAGCCCGACAGTGTGGCTGAGGAGTTTACGGATCAGCCCGACAATGTGGCTGATGTGCAGGAGTTCGTGTTCAGCGGCGAGCAGGCCCAACTCCGGGATGCAGTGCGCAAGTTCAGCGCCGACAATTTCGGCGAGGCCAACGCCCGCATTCAGATGGAATCCGAACCGCGCTTCAACCGGAATGTCTGGCAGCGGTTGGGGTCTGAGCTCGGTGTGCTCGGACTGTCCGTGCCCGAGTCCGACGGTGGCGTCGGCGGCACCCTGGTCGATCAGGCCATCGCCGTCGAGGAACTCGGCGCGGCGCTGGCGACCGGGCCTCTCTTCGGCACCGTGTTCCTGGCCATTCCCGCGCTGGTCGCGGCATCGAGTCGCCCGGACCGTGACGAGCTGCTCGGCGCCCTGGTCGAGGGCACCCGCACCGCGGCCTTCGCCGTCCCGGACCGGGCCGGCGCATTCGACGCCACCGCCGTCACCGTCACCGGGACCGACCGGCTGACCGGTCGTGTCGAACGCGTCGTGGACGCCGATGCCGCCGACGAACTTCTCGTCGCCGCAACCGGTCCCGACGGTGTGGCCCTCTACGCCGTGGACGCCGATGGCCCGGGTGTGCAGCGCACCGCGCTGATCACCCTCGATCTGACCAGGCCGCAGGCGACCATCGAGCTGTCGGATGCGCCGGCCCGGCTGGTGGCCGGACCCGATGAGGCCGACCGGGTGATCAGCCACGCACTGCAGGTCGGCTCGGCGCTGCTGGCGGCCGAACAGATCGGCGCGGCAGCACATCTGCTGAGTCTGTCGGTCGAATACGCGAAGTCACGGCTGCAGTTCGGCCGTCCGATCGGGTCCTTCCAGGCGGTCAAGCACCGGCTGGCCGAGGGCATGGTCGATCTTGAGCATGCCCGCTCGGCCACCTACCACGCGGTGTGGGCGCTGGGCGACGGCTCCGACGACCCGGCACTGGCGGCCGCCATCGCGCAGGCCCTGGCATCGACGGCGTTCTCCCGGATCGCCGCCGACACCATCCAGGTGCACGGCGGGATCGGCTTCACCTGGGAGCACCAGGCACACCTGTACTTCAAGCGGGCCACCACCGACGCTGCGCTGCTGGGCAGTGCCGAAGCGCACCGCCACCGGGTCGCCGAGCTGGTACTCGACACCGCCGATGCCAGGGCGCCGCGAGTGGCTACCGGCGCCACCACTCGGTGATCAGGGCCGCGTACTCGGCGGGTCGTTCCTCCCAGACGAAGTGTCCGGCGCCGTCGACCAGATCCGCGCGACCGGACGGCAGGCGTTCGGCGAGGTACGTCGCGTTGACCGGCGGGACCACCTGATCGTCACTGCCCGCGATCACGCGGACCGGGGTGGTGATGCCGGGCAGCAGGTCGGCCAGCACCGGAAGCCACTGCCGGTAGCTCTGCGCATACGGGATGGTGCCTGCAAACCGGTCGCCGGCATAACCGGCGATATAGTCGGCGCGCACGGCAGGTGGTGGCGTGTAGCCGGAGATCGTGTCCAGCGCAGACTCGACGATGGCCTCGCCCCCGATGTCCCGGTAGGGCTTCAGATCGGTGGCGAACACCCAGTCCTGCAGGACTCCGGTGACGGTGATGGGCACCGCCGCGCCCCCGGATCCCACCACCACCGAGGCGAACCGGCCCGGTGCGGCGGCAGCGGCGAACAGCGCCGCGGAGGTTCCGATATCGGGTCCGACGAGGTGGGGGTGTTCCAGCCCGAACTCGTCGGCGACCCGGACGATGAAGTCGCCGAGGGCCTTCGGGTTCAGCAGCTCTTCCCGGCCCTGTGATCCGCCGAATCCGGGCGGGTCGACGGCCACCAGGTGCGCATGCGCAGCCAGCTCCGGCCATACCTGATCGAAGGCGTAGACCGTCTCGGGCCACGGGCTGAGCAGTATCGCGTCGGCGGGCGCCGGGCCGCTTTCGGCGTATCGGATGCGAACACCGTCGATCGTGGTGAACCGCGGGACGATGGCGGTCTCGAATGTGGTCATGGCATGACTCTCCCGTGACCTGCCCGGGCAGGCATCGACGCCAGCCACCAATCCCGGATGGGGGCTAGCAGGTAGCACCGGCATGCGCAAGGTCCCAGCGGACCGCACTTCCGGGCCCCACGTAGGATCCGGGCCGGCACCGAACCCCGAAGACTCGACGTGTGCCCATCCTGTCCCGCCGGCAGCTCCTCGTCGGCCTCAGCGCAACCCCACTGGCCCTGACCCTGGCCTGTTCGGGTCCCCAGCCCGGCCGGCGCACGCCACCGCTGACCCGTCCGTTGCCGATCCCACCGCAGGCCGAAGCGACCGTCGGCGCGGACGGTACCCGCGTCTTCACCCTGCGGGCGATGGCCGGCGAGACCGAGATGCTGCCCGGAGTACGCACCGCCACCTGGGGATTCAACGGCTCGATCCTGGGGCCGACGCTGCGCGCGCGGCGCGGCGAGTCGGTGGCCGTCCATGTCGAGAACGCGTTGCCCGAGCCGACCACCGTGCACTGGCACGGTATGCACGTGCCCGCCCAGTGCGACGGCGGGCCGCACCAGACGGTGCCGGCCGGTGGGCAGTGGCAGCCACGCTGGGAGGTACGGCAACCCGCGGCGACGCTCTGGTATCACCCACATCCGCACGGCGCGACCGAGAAGCACATCTACCGGGGGCTGGCCGGGATGTTTCTCGTCGACGACGACACCGACGGTCTTCCGCGCGATTACGGCGTCGACGACATTCCGCTGATCATCCAGGACCGCCGGTTCACGCCTTCGGGTGCGCTCGACGAATCCGACCCGACGGACGTCGGCCTGCTCGGCGACACCATCGTGACCAATGGGATTGCCGGGGCGCATCTGACGGTGCGCACCGAGCGGGTCCGGCTGCGCGTGCTCAACGGTTCCGGCGGGCGGCTGTACAACCTGGGTTTCTCCGATGACAGGGTCTTTCATGTCATCGCCGGTGACGGCGGGCTGCTCGCCGCGCCTGTCCCGGCGACCCGGGTGCAGCTGAGCCCCGGCGAGCGCGCCGAGATCGTGGTCGAGTCCAGACCAGGGCAAGACTATGC
>NZ_JBFUKN010000153.1:0-6432 GCF_056400845.1 Mycobacterium sp. P4_H6
TTCTTACACGTGCTCGAAGCAACAATCCACGGTTCCCGCTCGGGACGAGAAGCCGTCCTACCTCCACCACCACGTTGTCAAACAAGCTCGCAGCATCACAAATACATCGGGGTCGACCGTGACATGCACTCCTATATCTTGCTCTCGCAACACCGCTGGGACGAGACTTCAGCACAGGATTTCTCCGACCATGGAGGACGGCGAAGCCGCCCTGAGCCGTTGTCAAGGTACGCAAAAGGTTTACGCGGCGGTGGGTAGGTCGGTCATGGTGCGTCGTGCGTGGGAGCGCAGGTGTGCCGGCTCGGGTTCGCCAGGCTTGTGGGGTGGGATGAACCAGGGGTGCCGATCCGGACCCAAATAGACCTGCCAGCCGTTGTGGTGGATCGCGGTGTGGTGCAGCCGGCAGAGCAGCACGCCGTTGTCGATGCTGGTGGTGCCCCCGCTGCTCCACGGGGTGATGTGGTGGGCATCGCACCACGACACCGGGCACCCGCAGCCCGGATACGCACACCCACCGTCACGCACCGCCAACCCTTTCCGGATCACGGGCGTAAAAAGTCGCTCGCTACGCCCGACGTCGAGTGGCGCCCCGGCGCTATCAACAGTCACCACCCCGACGGTGCTGTCGCAGGTGATCAGGTCGGCGGTGCCGGCGCTCACCGGCCCGGTGAAACCGAGGGTGTCGACGAATCCTGCTGCGGCGGGCCGGATGAGGGTGACGTGTGGCAGCACGCCACCCGACGCTGGGCGCCGCGAGTTCGACAGGTAGGTGCGCACCAGCTGCCCGAGGGCGTCCGAACGACGCTTACCGACCGGACGTGGGTCCGGTGAGCCGTCCGGCAGGGGTATCGGCCGGCACAACGGGTCCAATGCGGTGAGCAGTTCTTCCCCGGTGAGCGCATCGACATCGAGGGTCGCCGCGACCCGCCCCTCCTCGGTGACCACCACAGTCATCTCGTTTAGGTCAGCGTTCTCCGCGACCGGGACAGTCGCCTCGTCGGGCGGTTGCGTCGAGGCTTTGTCGATGGCGATCTCACGGGCCTTCTCGGCCACCTGCGAGGGCGTCGACTGAATCATCAACGTCGTCACGACCTTGGCCCGGTCCTCCTCGGACAACGGCACCCGGCTGTTGACGTGGGCGACTCCTTTGCCGACGGCGTCGGCGAACTCGATACCGACACCGCCGAGGCGCTGGGCCCGGGTCAACGCGGGCAGCGTGTGCGCCGCCCGGCCCACCCGCGTGGCCCGCTGCGCCGCGCCGGGCGCAACACCACAGCTCATGAGCAGATCAGCTCCCGAGCGCAGATGCTTACGTGCCGGAATCCCGAGGCGTTCGGCGGCCGCGACCGCTTGGGCGATCACGTGGTCGATCAGATTGCGCGTCACCACCGCAGCGGCCAGCACCGCCAGCAGGGGCTGCTCGTCAAGCACCCGGCGCGGACAGTCCAGCAGATGAAACAACCTGCGTTCAGCGTCTCGCGCAGGAACAGGCGACGCGGCCAGGTCATCGATGAGCGCATCGATGAACGTGTCGAGATGGGTRGCGTCCATAGGGATACCGGCTTTCACAGAAGGTGCCCATAAGGACACGATCAGGCAAAACGGTCCGCACAGTCCCGCACGGGACAATCGAACCAATCGGCGACCGGAGTCGCGGTCTGAAGCTCACCGAGTCGAGATGGGAGCAGCGGCGCATTCGAACTTATGTTCGATCGTACGCCGCATCCGGACGCCGCGCAAGGGTCCATCTACCAGCGCATCGGTGACAGTTCTGCGTCAGGCGCAACACTGTTCACGTAGACCAGACACGCCCTACTGCCGAGGCAGCACCTTGAGTTCCGCCAGCACCGCATCGGTGTCGGCGCCAAGCTCCGGAGCGGGCCCGTGCACTCGGCCGGGGGTCCGGGAGAACCAGGTCGGCACACCCGGGATACGCATCGTCCCGTGCTCGGTCTCGATGGTCTCGAATAGTCCGACGGCCTTGAGGTGTTCGTTGTCGAACAGGGCGTCCGGGGTGTTGACGGCGGCGGCCGGGATCTCCAGTTCGCGGAACAGTTGCAGCCACTCGTCGGTGGTGCGTTCCTTGAGCGTCTGCGCCACCAGCCCGTACACGGTGTCGATCTGTTTGGCGCGCTGCTCGAGCGTGGCGAACTCGACACTGTTCCAGACCGGCTGCACCCGCTCGATGAAGGCGTTCCAGTGCTTGTCGTTGTAGATGAGCGCCGCAATCTGACCGTCTTTGGTCTCGTACGGCTTGCGGTTGGGCGCCACCGCGCGGGGATACACGGCCGGGCCGAGCGCGGGGTCGAACATGGCGCCGTTGGCATGTTCGACCAACATGAACGATGCCATAGTCTCGAACATGCTGACCTCCACCTCCTGCCCCTCCCCGGTGCGCTCGCGGTGGAACAGCGCCATCGTGGTGGCATACAGCGCCGTCAGGCCCGCCACCTTGTCCGCCATGATGGTGCCGACATAGCTGGCTTCGCCGGTCAATTGTTCTTGTACCGCAGGCAATCCGCATTCGGCCTGGATGGTGTCGTCATAGGCGGGGCGGTCCGCATCGGGACCACGCCTGCCGTACCCGTAGCAGTTGGTGTAGACGATGGACGGGTTCAGCGCGACGACATCCTCATAGGCGAACCCGAGCTTGGCGATCGCCTTGGCCCGCATCGAGTGGATGAACACGTCGGCGGTCTCGATCAACGACCGCAGCGCGGCCTTGCCCTCGCTGGTCTGCAGATCGAGCATCACGCCCCGCTTACCGCGGTTCACGTTGATGAAGACACCGCTCAACCCGGCGACGGGGCCCACCGAGATGTAGCGGGTGTTGTCACCGGCCGGCGGTTCCACCTTGATGACGTCGGCACCCATGTCGGCCATGATCTGGGTGCAGTACGGCCCCATCACCATCGCGGTCAGGTCGATGACCCGTACACCCTTGAGCGGACCCTGGAATTCAGTCATGGGCGGCGACCCCGAACGAGTAGCGAATGTGATCGCTATGTCCATCGGGCACCGGCGCGAAGACCAGCGGTGCGGTGTCGTCGCGGATCGCGTCGATATTGGCCGCGATGTCCTCGATGGACCACGACGGCTGATACACCCCTGGCGTCTCGGCGATGAAGGCCCGCGCGACCCGTCCCGCGATTGCCACGAAGAATTCCCCGGTGACAGAGCATGATTCATGTGCCAGCCAGCCGACAGCCGGTGCCACCAGATCCGATCCCATCGGCGGGTAGGCCGAAGTGTCCAGTCCCTCGGCCATTCTGGTCACCGCGCCGGGAATGATCGCATTACAGATCACGCCCTCGGCCGCCCCCTCCAGCGCCGCCACATTGGTGAGGCCGAGAATCCCGGCCTTCGCCGCGGCATAGTTGGCGACACCCTGATTGCCGTACAGTCCGCCGATCGACGAGGTGAGCACGATCCGCCCGTAGCCGGCGGCACACATCAGCGGGAACGCCGCACGCACCACGTGAAAGGCGCCACGCAGGTGCACATCCAGGACGGACTCGAAGTCCTCGTAACTCAGCTCCTTGAGTGAGCCGCGACGGACGGTGCCCGCGTTGTGGATGAGAATGTCGACCCGCCCGAAGTTCTCGGTAGCGGTATCCACGATGGCCTTGCCGCCGTCGGCGGTGGCCACCGAATCGGTACTGGCGACGGCTTGGCCACCGGCAGCGATGATCTCGCGCACCACGTGATGCGCGGGGCSCTCATCGACCCCCGTCCCGGTCAGGCTGACGCCGGGATCGTTGACGACGACCTTGGCGCCGCGCGCGGCCAGCAGCAGCGCGTACTCGCGGCCCAGGCCGCGACCGCCGCCGGTGATGACGGCGACGCGATCATCGAAGCTGACTTGACTCGTCAAGCGAACGGTTCCTCGCCCTCGAGCTTGGTGCGTTGCAGCAGCCGGCCCGAGCTGGGGTCATACGGTGTGGCGCGGTGCATGGTGCCGGTGTTGTCCCAGATGACCAGATCTCCGACGGTCCACTTGTGCCGGTAGGTGAACTGCGACTGGGTCGCCCAATCACGCAGCCGGACCAGCAGTTCCGCGCTCCTGGTGTAGTCGATGTCGGTGATGTGGCGTGCTGTGGCGCCCAGCACAAGTGACTTGCGGCCCGACTTGTGCGTCCACACCAGAGGCAGTTCCCGGTCACCGATGGCCATCATCTGCTTGAGGGTCTTCACCGACGGTTCCGGGTCGTAGTAGAACAACGTGTTCCACGCCGAGTGCATCACCCGCAGGTCCGCGATCTCGGCCTTCTCCTCGTCCGGCAGGTCGTCAAAGGCGGCGTAGGTGTTGCAGAACTCGGTGTCGCCCTCGTCCGGGTTACCCAACGCCACACTCTGCAGCAGCGACGCCAGGATCGGCACCTCGTTCATGGTGCCGTCCAGATGCCAGTACAACGACCCTTTCAGGTAGTCGGCCTGCTTGTTGACCTCGGTGTCCAGCGACACCTTGTACAGCTTCTCGCCGCGGGCTTCCGGGGCGAACGTGCCGAGCGTCTCGGTGAAGGCGATCTGCTCCTCATCGCTGAACCCGATCTGCGGGAAAACCAGCACGCCTCGCTGCTCCAGCAGATCCCGGATCTCAGCGGCGTATTCACCGGACAGCAGGGTGGCCTTGTCGGCGCGCACCTCGGATCCGATGCGGGGCTTGAGGTCCCGTGCCTGTAGTGCCTCGACAGCGGTCGTCATGTGGTGAGCTCCAGTCCGTCGAGGTCGCCCTTGGCCCGCCACTGCGCGATCAGGTCATCGAAGGCGTAGAAACCCGGCGAGTAGAAATCACCGAGGAACGAGCCGTTGCGTTCCGCGCCGCCGCGGCCTTCGTTGTTGTAATAGCCGGGCGTGCAGGACAGTTCGAACGCCGAGTTGTCGATCGACAACTCGCGCACCGTCGAGATCCACCCGTCCTGACCTGCTTGGCTGGGTTCGACCGTCCTGGCGCCGCGGTTCTGGGCTTCGGCGATGATGTAGGCGATGTGCTCGGCCTGCTGCTCGAACATCGCGGTGGTGTTGGCCGAGACACCGCCCTGGATGAAGCCCATGAAGAACTGGTTCGGGAATCCACGGGTGGTCATCCCGTGCAGTGTCTTGTAGTCGTTCTGCCAATAGTCGAACAGCGACAAGCCATCCCGGCCGATGATGTTGTCGATGGCGAAGCGGCGGCTGATCTCGGTGGAGATCTCGAAGCCGCTGGCGAAGATCACGCAATCGACCTCGTACTCGACGCCGTCGGCGACTATGCCCTTCTCGGTGAGCCGTTCCACGCCCTTGGACGCCGACACGTCGACGAGCGTCACATTCGGCCGGTTGAACGATGCCAGGTACTGCTCGCTGGAGGTCGGCCGCTTGCACATGAAGCGGTAGTACGGCTTCAGCGCCTCGGCGGTCTCGGGATCCTCGACGATCTCGGCGACGCGTCGACGCAGCCGCTCCATGATCTTGTAGTCCTCTTCTTCCCGGAACGCCATGATCTGTTCGATCGTCACCGCTGCGGGGTCATCGCTGCCCGCAATCCGGGCCGTCAGGTTGCGTCCGAGCTCGGTCCAGAAGTCGCAGACCAGATCCGGTTCACCGAACACCACGCCGACAAACGGTGACCAGTTGTGGAAGTTTCGCTTGCGCTCCTCCTGCCAGCCCGGCTGCAACGACGCCGCCCAGTCCGGATCGGTGGGCGGATTGGACCGCGCGTCGACCGAGGACGGCGTCCGCTGGAACACGAAGAGCTCTTTGGCGTCACGGCCGAGGTGCGGCACCAGCTGGATGCCGGTCGCACCGGTGCCGACGAGAGCGACGCGCTTGTCCGCCAGCTTGTCCAGGCCACCGTCGGCGTCACCTCCGGTGTAGTCGTAATCCCAGCGGGCCGAATGGAACACGTGACCCTGGTAATCCTTGATCCCCGGGATTCCGGGCAACTTCGGGCGGTTGTAGGACCCTTGCGCCATTACGACGAACCGTGCCCGGATGGCGTCGCCGCGGTCCGTGCTGATCTGCCAGCGCTGCGTCGCGTCCTCCCAGCGCAGATCGCGCACCTGGGTGGAGAACAGCGCACCGTCGTACAGGCCGAAGTGCTTGCCGATGTTGCGGCAGTGCTGGAAGATCTCGGCGCCGTCGGCGAACTTCTTGGACGGGATGAAACCGAGTTCCTCGAGCAGCGGGACGTAGCAGTAAGCGTCGTTGTCGCACTGGATGCCCGGGAAGCGGTTCCAGTACCAGACGCCGCCGAAGTCACCGGCCATCTCGATGACGCGGATGCCCTCGACGCCTGCCTTCTTCAGGTACGCCCCGGCCAGCAATCCGGCGAAGCCGCCACCGAGGATGACGACGTCGACGTCGTCGGTGATCGGGTCCCGCTCGGTGACCGTCGTGTAGGGGTCGACCTCGTAGAAATCGGCGAAATCGCCTTCCAGTTCCAGATATTGG
>NZ_JBFUKN010000154.1:0-6394 GCF_056400845.1 Mycobacterium sp. P4_H6
CAGGAACAGATGTACCAGGAAGTGATCCTGGACCATTACAAGCACCCGCATCACCGCGGGCTGCGGGAGCCGTTCGGCGCCGAGGTGCATCACGTCAATCCCACCTGCGGTGACGAGGTGACCCTGCGGGTGGCGCTGTCCGCCGACGGCGAGACGGTCGAGGACATCTCCTATGACGGCCAGGGCTGTTCGATCAGCCAGGCCGCCACCTCGGTGCTCACCGACCAGGTCATCGGGCAGAGTGTCGGCGATGCGCTCAAGACGGTGGCGGCGTTCACCGAGATGATCTCCTCGCGTGGGAACGTTGAGGGTGATGAGGATGTCATCGGCGACGGTATTGCCTTCGCCGGTGTGGCGAAGTACCCCGCGCGGGTGAAATGTGCCCTGCTCGGCTGGACGGCCTTCAAGGCTGCTCTGGCCGAGGCCAGCCATGATGTGGAGGACAAACGATGAGCGACACCGTCAATACCGATCCCGCGAATGAGGAACTGCTCGCCGATGTCGAGGAGGCCATGCGTGACGTGGTGGACCCCGAACTCGGCATCAACGTCGTCGACCTCGGCCTGGTGTACGGCATGAACCTGGAAGAGGGCGAGGCGGGCACCGTCGCGCTCATCGATATGACGCTCACGTCGGCGGCCTGCCCGCTCACCGACGTGATCGAGGACCAGACCCGCACCGCGCTGATCGGTGCCGGCCTGGTCAACGAGATCAAGCTGAACTGGGTGTGGAACCCGCCGTGGGGTCCGGACAAGATCACCGACGACGGCCGCGAGCAGCTGCGCGCGCTCGGTTTCACCGTCTGATAGGTCCTTCCTTCGGCCGGCGTCGTGGTGCCGGCATTCCCGGCTGACCCGATTCGGGTTTTCGGCCGTCAGTGGTGCTGTGCGCAAATGTCGCTCAATGCCGGGCGGGTGCACATGACCATCGGACGCCGCGTCATGTCTTTGCGTTTTCAGCAAATTGCCGTCTCACGACGCCATTTCAGCGCTGCACGGTAAACCGCGACTTCAGGGCGGGCAGTTCGGTGAATTGAGGTTCACCGACGCGCGATCCGTTACGACTTGCATTTCGTGCCGCGGTATCGCCATTAAGGTATTGAATTCAATTGCTCACGTCCTTTGCATTTCTTGGCATTGCAATATGTTGATTTAGCTCGCCAACTCGATCAGTCTCGATTACTGTTCGACCTGCATCGGTGATCCGGTGTGGGATTCGTCAAATATGTACTGGTTCAAACGATTCCAAGGCGGCTTCGCGGGTTCCCGTGAATGTCGCCTGCTGTATGCGGCACGTCGGGTATCAGGTCGAGTTTGCGCAGTCCTCTGGTTATTGGGTCAGTTGTATTTGCCTGCGCGTATTCGTCGACCCCGCACGGTCCGTCTATTTGTCTGTCGGCTGCCGTAACGGATCGAATGGGGTGACGGATATGACCGCCTATCGGTACTGGCTGGGGACCGGAATCATGGCGGCTGGCCTCGGTGCCGCCGTCGCATCCGGTCAGGGTCTGGCCCTCGCCGCGGCCGATGACGCGACATCGTCTGCCTCCTCGGGAACCACGACGCCGGACCGCCCGTCGGTCACCGGTGCTCCCCAGCGTGTGCGGACCGGGCCGGCGGCGCGCACACCGCGAGAAGTCCGGCGGCCCATCACAAGTCGCCGCAGCGCCCGCACCGCCGAGATCGCCCCCACCGGACCCCGCACGGTCGCGGTGGAAGCGGTGGTACCGGACGACGCGTCACCCGCCGACGGCCCGCCGGGCGTAGTGCCGTCGGCCCCGGGGGTGGCCACACCCGGCGCCGACGAGTTCGACCGGCGTCGCACCTTCGCCGAGACCCGCCCACCGCGTCCGGAGCGCCGGAGCCAGACGGCCGTCTCCGAGGTGGACGAACAACCCGCGGTGACTCCCGCGGCGGCGGCGAGCGTGGCGGCTGTGACCGCGCCTACGGCGGCCCTGCCGGCACAGGCGACAGTCGCTGCGGCCAAACCGGTGACGATCGGCAGCGTCCTCAAGGGCATCCTGTCGCGTGTCGGCTTCAGGTTCACGCTGCCCAAGGGGATGCAGAATTGGTGGYGCGATGTCCGGCAGCGCATCTTCGGGATCCCCGCGAAACCGGTGGTGGTACCGCCGACCGGTCCGGTGACCCCGAACCCCGGGGGAACGCCGCCCACATCCAGTGGCCCGGTGCTGCTGTGGGAGACCAACTTCACCGATATCGCCGAGGCGATGCAGGCCTGGTCGACGCAGACCGGCCGATGGGGCCAGTCCGCGGGGGAGAACCAGTTCTACACGCCCGATTTCTCCAATGTGTCCATCGACGCCAACGGCCACCTGGTCATCGAGGTCCGCCGGGAAACCGCTCCCGACGGTGCGCCGGCGCCGCACAACTACACCTCGGCGCGGGTGGTCACCTACGGCAAGCAGTCGGTGGAACCGCCGGTGCGTATCGTCGCCCGCCTGCAGATGCCCTACACCCAGGGCACCCTGCCGGCGTTCTGGATGGTCGGCCTGGAACCCGGTCACGAGTTCGACTGGCCGCGTCAGGGTGAGATCGACATCGTCGAATACCCGGGTTTCCGGGATGACGAGGGGCGCACCAAGTGGACGGGCAACATCCACGGCCCGGCGGCTGCGGACAACACCGTCGACGTCAAACTGCACACCGTCGGAGCAGACCTGGGCGTCGACCTGTCCGCCGGCTTCCACGACTACGGCATCGACTGGTATCCGGACCGCATCATCTGGCATGTGGACGGCGTCGAGACGGGACGGGTCACCAAGGCGCAGTACGAGGCGCTCGGCGGTGACTGGACGCCGTTCTCCGGGGCCTGGTCGCACTATCTGATCCTGAACACCGCGGTGGGCAATCCGTGGACCGGCGATCCGGATTCGGCCTCGCAGTTCCCGCAGGCCATGAAGGTGGACTGGGTCCGGGTCTACTCGTTGGCCGGTATCGGTTAGTCCCGGGACATACTGGGAATCTGTAGAGCAGCCGAGACGTTAGGAAGAACGTGACTACACAGGACATCACCGCAGCTGAATTCAAGGCGATCGTCGACGACAACGACATCGTCCTCGTCGACTTCTGGGCGTCGTGGTGCGGTCCCTGTCGTGCCTTCGCGCCGACGTTCGGCGCGTCCGCGGACAAGCATCCCGACGTCGTGCACGCCAAGGTCGACACCGAGGCCGAGCCGGAGTTGGCCCAGGCCGCCGAGATCCAGGCGATCCCGACGCTGATGGCGTTCAAGAAGGGCCATCAGGTGTTCCGCCAATCCGGTGCGCTGGGCCCCGCGCAGCTCGAAGAACTGATCACCAAGATCAAGGAGTTCGACATCGAGGCGGCCGTCGCGTCGCAGGAGAACTGACCCGCGCGCTAACGTGCTCGGCGTGGCTGAGCACAGCGAGTTCGTCGTCGTCGACCGTCCCGAGCCCGGCGTGGCGTTGGTCACCCTGAACCGGCCCGAACGGATGAACTCCATGGCGTTCGACGTCATGGTTCCACTGCGGGCGGTGATCGGTGATCTGCACCATGACAACGAGGTGCGGGTCGTGGTGCTGACGGGCGCCGGCCGCGGGTTCTCCTCGGGTGCCGACCACAAATCGGCGGGTTCGGTGCCGCACGTGGGGGGCCTGACCCGGCCGTCGTTCGCGCTGCGCTCCATGGAGGTCCTCGACGACGTCATCCTCGGCCTGCGCCGGCTCCATCAGCCGGTGATCGCCGCCGTCAACGGTGCGGCCATCGGTGGCGGGCTGTGCCTGGCCCTGGCCTGCGATATCCGCGTCGCCGCAGCTGGAGCGTATTTTCGTGCGGCAGGCATCAACAACGGACTGACCGCCAGCGAGCTGGGCCTGTCCTATCTGCTGCCCCGCGCGATCGGTGCGTCGCGCGCCTTCGAGATCATGCTCACCGGCCGCGACGTCGATGCGATCGAGGCCGAGCGCATCGGGCTGGTCTCCAGCGTGGCCCCCGAGGACGAGCTGTTGTCGCGGTGCCTGGAGATGGCCAGGGGCATCGCGGCGTTCTCCCGGCCGGGAGTCGAATTGACCAAACGCACGCTGTGGAGTGGACTGGACGCCGGTAGCCTGGAGGGCCATATGCAGGCCGAGGGCCTCGGTCAGCTCTACGTGCGTCTACTCACCGCCAACTTTGAAGAAGCGGTCGCTGCGCGCAAAGATAAGCGGTCGCCGGTCTTTTCTGACGACCGGGGTACCGACGACAAGTAGTCAACATGAGGAGGTAGTTGCGTGATCACCGCAACGGACCTGGAGGTCCGCGCCGGGGCGCGCACACTGCTGTCCATCGAGGGCTCCGCGCTGCGGATCCAGCCCGGTGACCGGATCGGCCTGGTCGGCCGCAACGGCGCGGGCAAGACCACCACGATGCGCATCCTGGCCGGCGAGGGCGAGCCCTACGCCGGCTCGGTGGACACCATCGGTGACATCGGCTACCTGCCGCAGGACCCGCGTGAGGGCGACCTCGACGTGCTGGCCCGCGACCGGGTGCTCTCCGCGCGGGGGCTGGACACCCTGCTGTCGGATCTGGAGAAACAACAGACGCTGATGGCCGAGGTCGCCGATGACGCCGCCCGCGACAAGGCGGTGCGCCGCTACGGCGAGCTGGAGGAGCGGTTCTCCGCACTCGGCGGGTACGCCGCCGAGAGCGAGGCCGGCCGCATCTGTGCCAGCCTGGGGCTGCCGGACCGCGTGCTGACCCAGCCGCTGCGCACCCTGTCCGGTGGTCAGCGCCGCCGGGTGGAACTGTCGCGCATCCTGTTCGCCGCCAGCGACACGGGATCCGGTTCGGCCACCACCCTGCTGCTCGACGAGCCGACCAACCACCTCGACGCCGATTCGATCGGGTGGTTGCGCTCATTCCTGCAGAACCACACCGGTGGGCTGGTGGTGATCAGCCACGATGTCGAGCTGCTCGCCGATGTCGTGAACCGGGTCTGGTTCCTGGACGCGGTGCGCGGTGAGGCCGACGTCTACAACATGGGCTGGCAGAAGTACCTCGACGCCCGCGCCACCGATGAGCAACGCCGCCGCCGGGAGCGCGCCAACGCCGAGAAGAAGGCCTCCGCGCTGCGCACCCAGGCCGCCAAGATGGGCGCCAAGGCCACCAAAGCCGTTGCGGCCCAGAACATGTTGCGCCGTGCGGAGCGGATGATCGCCGAACTCGACGCTGAGCGGGTGGCCGACAAGGTCGCCCGGATCAAGTTTCCCACCCCGGCGCCGTGCGGAAAGACCCCGCTGGTGGCCAAGGGGCTGACCAAAACCTACGGTTCGCTGGAGATCTTCACCGGGGTCGACCTGGCGATCGACCGGGGCTCGCGGGTTGTGGTGCTCGGACTCAACGGCGCCGGCAAGACCACCCTGTTGCGCTTGCTGGCCGGAACCGAATCCGCGGACGCGGGGGCACTGGAGCCGGGGCACGGACTCAAGATCGGGTACTTCGCCCAGGAGCACGACACCTTGGAGAACGACGCCACCGTCTGGGAGAACATCCGGCATGCGGCCCCCGACACCGGGGAGCAGGATCTGCGAGGTCTGTTGGGCGCGTTCATGTTCACCGGCCCTCAGCTCGACCAACCGGCGGGCACCCTGTCCGGCGGTGAGAAGACCCGTCTGGCGCTGGCGGGATTGGTGGCGTCAACTGCCAACGTGTTGCTGCTCGACGAACCCACCAACAACCTGGATCCGGCCTCACGCGAGCAGGTGCTCGACGCGTTGCGCAGTTACCAGGGCGCGGTGGTGCTGGTGACCCACGACCCGGGCGCCGCCGAGGCGCTGGATCCGCAGCGGGTGGTGTTGCTGCCCGACGGCACAGAGGATTTCTGGTCCACCGAGTACCGGGATCTCATCGAGCTGGCATAGGGCTGGCTGCAAGACAATTCGCGCGTTCCTCCACGCGGTGTTTGCTCGGTTCCTAGTCTGGGTATCCGCGACGTTGCACCGGGAAGTGGGGAGATGTCGATGAATGAAACCAGTAGGTCCCGTGAGCAGATCTTGACCGAGCTGCGCAGCGCTTACGAGCGGGGGGCCAGCATCAGGTCATTGGTGGCCGAGACCGGTCGATCGTATGGGTCTGTGCACAGCATGTTGCGCGAATCGGGAACCAGGATGCGCAGTCGCGGTGGGCCGAACCACCGTCGCGCCAGTTAGCTGCCGCCGGCGGGGTGTCGCACCGAATCCTCGACGAGGTCCAGTACCGCGCTGAGGTTTTCGGTGTCCTCGCCCGAGGCAAGCCGCGCCACCAGACCATCGAGGACCAGATCCAGATAGGTCTGCAGCACAGCGCCCGGCACATCATCCCGCAGGCGGCCGGCCTGCTTTTGTTTGCGCAGACGTTCGGTGGTCGCCGCCGACAACTCGGCCGAACGCTCCGCCCAACCC
>NZ_JBFUKN010000155.1:0-6027 GCF_056400845.1 Mycobacterium sp. P4_H6
GGTACGACCTGCAGCTCCAGGATGTCGGGCTCGATGGTGCCGACGGGTGCCTGGTCCAGTTCGGGGAAGTCGGCGGTGTGGTCACCGACGGGCAGCACATCGCCGGCCCGCAGCGGCGCGGGTCCGATGCTGGACATCACGTCATAACTGCGTGACCCGAGCACGGGCTCCACGTCGATGCCGCCGCGCACCGCCAGGTAGCTGCGCAACCCGGAGTGCGGGGAGCCCAGCGAGATCACCTCGCCCTCGCGCGCGTAGTGAATACTGTTGGTGCCGAACGGAACTCCGTTGACGGCGGGGTCGGTGTCGGCGCCGGTCACCGCGATGGTGACGTCACCGCCGTGCACCCGCGCGGAGAAGCCGCCGAAGGTGACCTCGACGGTGGCCCGTTCGCCGGGGTTGGCGACCAGCCGGTTGGCCAGCGTGTGTGCCCGGCGGTCGGCCGCTCCGGAGCGGGTCACCCCCATGTGGGCCAGGCCGGGCCGGCCGAGATCCTCGACGAGGGCCAGCGGCCCGGTGCGCAGGACTTCCAATTCGATACTCATGAGACCTCCCGGAACGCGACGGTCATACCCGGTGTCAGCAGGGCGGGTTTCTCCCGGGTGACGTCGAACAGTGTGGCGTCGGTACGGCCGATCAGCTGCCAGCCGCCGGGGGATTCGCGCGGGTAGACGCCGCTGAACTCGCCGGCCAGGGCCACCGATCCGGCCGGCACCCGGGTGCGCGGTTCGTCGCGTCGCGGTACCTGCAGGCGGGGATCGCCGCCGACCAGATACGCGAATCCCGGTGCGAAGCCGCCGAATCCGACCCGCCACAGGGTGCCGGTGTGGGCGGCGATCACCTCGGCGGTGCTCAGCCCGGTGAGCTCCGCCACGGCGTCCAGGTCGGCACCGTCGTAGATCACCTCGATGACCGCGTCGGGCTCGTCGGCCGTCGTGCCTTCGGCGATGGACTGCTCCGGGCTCAGTTTCCCGAGCCGTTGCCGCGTCGGCGCCAGGTAGCGCGGCCCGTCGAGCTTCACCAGCACGGTGCGCGAGGCCGGCACGATATCGAGAACGCCCGGCAGACCGGCCCGCTGCAGGGTGTCGGTCCAGGCCAATACATCCGCGGTGCTGTCGAACTCGAGCAGCAGCGCCTGGTCTCCATAGTCATGAACGGTGCCCAGTGCGCCGGGCGCCTTGATTTCCGTTGTCAGGCTCATCTACCGAAGCTACCGCCGAGTAAGTTAATTCTCGAGGGGTCTGCGAGCTTTGCCAGAGGAGCCTTAAGCGCGGCTCATACAGCGGGCTGGTACGTCGGCTCGCGACGCTTGATCACCGCGATTACCCGATAGGTCACCGGCAGCATGACGATCTCGATCACCGTCTTGTACAGCCAGCCCAACGCGGTGTAGACGACGAAATCGTGGAAGGTGGTGATCCCGATCGCGTTGGCGGCGATGGCGCAGAACACCAGGGTGTCACCGAGCTGGCCGCCGAAGGTGGAGCCGATCAGCCGGGCCCACAGGTGCTTCTCCTTGGTGCGTTCCTTGATCTTCACCACCAGCCAGGCGTTGATGGTCTGGCCGACGAGGAAGCCCGCCAGCCCGGCCACGATCAGCTGCGTGTAGGCGTGCACGACATTCTCGAAGTGCGGCTGGTTGACGTAGAAGTCGGCGGCCGGCAGATAGATGGTCACCCAGAAGGCCGCCGCGGCCAGCGCGTTCATCCCGAAACCGAGCAGGATCGCCTTGCGGGCGGCCTTGAAGCCGTAGACCTCGGAGAGCACGTCGCCGATCACGTAGGTCAGCGGGAAGACGATGAAGCCGCCGTCGGTAATGATCGGGCCGAACGCGACGCCCTTGGTGGCGGTGACGTTGGAGATGATCACCAGGGCGGTGAAGACCGCGACGAGAACCGGATAGTAGGCCGAACCGACTTGGGCAAATGAAGGTCGCTGTTCGGGGGAGTCGGTCAGGCTGCTCACCCGGATATCTTGTCAGGCCAGTGCGGTGCGCAGCATCGGTGGCAGCTGATCGGCCACCAGCGGCAGCGACAGCGGCGAGGAGAACGCGATTGCCGCCGCCAGGTCACGGCCGGTGAAGACATTGCGCGGGCCCTGTTCGGCGATGATCGGGTCGGCGGCCAGCGCCGCGGTCTCCGCGTCGTCGGCGGTCCAGATCAGCACGTCCGCGCCGCCCAGCACGTCGGCCATCCGGTCGCGCGGCACCGTCGGGTCGACCTCCGGTATCTCGAAGCCCATCTGGGTGAGGAACTCGGTGCGCCAGCCGGCCGGGGTGGTCACCAGGCCGCCGTCGTCCAGGCTGCCCTGCAGCAGCAGCGCCCGCTTGCCCTTGAACGCCGGGGTCTCGGTGCCCAGCGTGGTGAAGCGGGTGTCGATATCGGTGATGAGCTGCTGCATCTGATCGTGCTTGAACACCGCCGCACCGATCGCCGTGGCCTGGTCCTTCCACGGCTCGAAGAACGCGTCCTGACCGGCCTGCGCGATGGTCGGCGCGACATTGGACAGCCGGGTGTAGGTGTCCTGGTCGAGGCCGGCGTTGGTGGCGATGATGAGATCCGGGTTGAGCGCGGTGATGGCCTCGAAGTTGATGCCGCCGTCGAGGGTGAGCACCGCCGGCTGAGCCGCGCCCAGCGCGGGGACCGCCCACGGCCACACCGCGAACGGCTGCCCGCCGAACCATTCGGTGACCCCGATCGGCACCACGCCGACGGCCAGCAGACAGTCCTGACCGGTGAGCCCGGCGCTGACCACCCGGGTGGGTGGCGCGGGCACCTTGGTCTCGCCGAAGGCGTGGTCGACGGTGACGGAGCCGTCGTCGGCGATGGCGCCCGGCGGGTCGGATCTGCAGGCGGTCACCGCGGCCGCGGAGCCGGCGGCAAGCGCCATCAGGAAAGCACGCCGGGACCAGTTTGTCGGCACGCCGTGAGCGTAACCGCTAACTGACGCTGAAGTTCCCGAAGAGCAGCAGCGCCAGGCCGAGGGCCACCACGATGTTCACCACGGTCGCCGAGGCGAACAGGGCGATCGGGCGCCAGCCCGCCTCACGCAGGCCGCGCAGCGAAAACTCCAGCCCGATGGCGACGAAGGCGAAGATCAGGAACCAGGTCCGCAGATCGTTGATGGTGGCGATATCGGCCTTGTCCCCACCCCACTGCAGGTACAGCGTGCCGATGACGGACGCGGCGATGAACCCCAGCACGAACTTGGGGAAGCGGTCCCAGAACTCGCGCAGTGACGGCCGCGCCGCAGAATCATCTCCCGTCGCGTCGCTCGCTCCGGCCCAACTCTTGCGCTCCACCTTCAGCGCGAAGTACGCGGTCAGCGCGATCGCGACCACGCCGATCAAGGCGTTCTGGGTGGTCTTGACGATGGTGGCGATCTGCAGCGCGTCCTCGCCGGCGATCGCGCCGGCGGCCGCCACCGCGGCGGTGGTGTCGATATTGCCGCCGATCCAGGCGCCGGCCACCGCGTCGGGGAGCCCGAAAACCGATGCGAGCCAAGGCAACAGGAAGATCGATGGCAGCGCGAAGATGATCACCAGCGACGCGGCATAGGCCAGCTGCTCGCGCTTGGCCTGCACGGCACCGGCGGCCGCGATGGCCGCGCTCACCCCGCAGATCGACACCGCCGAGGCGAGCAGCGCGCGCAGTTTGTCGTCGAGGCCCAGCTTGCCGCCCAGCCACCAGGTGAAGCCGAAGACGATGCTGATCAACAGCAGCGCCTGGATGATGGCGGGGCCCGCGGCGGTCACGAGAACCTTCAGGTTGATCGATGCGCCGAGCAGCACCAGACCCGTCTTGATGAAGAACTCGGTGCGGAACCCCCGCGACAGCGCGTCGCGCAGCGCGAGCTTGGACAGCACGAAGTYGCCGATCAGGCCCAAAGCGATCGCATAGACCGGGAATTCGATGGACTTCGCGACCTTGGCCAGTGAAGTCCCGGCCGCCCAGCCCGGAACCTCCTGCTCCAGGAACCGGGTGGCCGCGCCGAGAGCGATCACGACCAGCACACCTGCGACGGCATAGCCGAGGCGCCCGGTTAGCGGGTCGGTGCGTTCTTCGGTCTCGGTGTTCTCGGTGTCGGTCACGGGATCACGCTGCCCGGGATGGCGCCGACCAGTACCAGGGCGAGCAGCGCCAGTCCGACGATGACGGCCAACCAGTCCTCGTTCAGTTTCATCGAACCTCTCAAGCTCGTGGTACGTCAGTGTTGTTGGACGCCGAGCGCGCTCAGCAGGGCCTCGCGGTGGGCCACGAACTGCGGATTGCGGTACGTGCGCTCTCCGGCCCCGTGAGAATCGGACTCGTGGAAATCGAGTTGCCGGTCGGCCACGAACCGTCCGTCGTCCAGCACCAGCACCCGGTCGGCCAGGGTGACCGCTTCGTCGACGTCGTGGGTGACCAGCAGGACGCCGGGCCGGTACTTGGCGCAGAGGTCTTCCAGTAGTGCGTGCATCCGGATCCGGGTCAGCGCGTCGAGCGCGCCGAACGGTTCATCGGCCAGCAGCAGCGCCGGGTTGCGCACCAGCGAGCGGGCCAGCGCGACGCGTTGTTGTTCGCCGCCGGACAGTTCGTAGGGCCAGGCCCGTTCCCGGCCGGGTAGTCCGACATCGGCCAGTACCGTCGAACCGCGTTGCGCGACATCGCGTCCGGACAGCCCCAGGGTGACATTGTCGAGCACCCGGGCCCAGGGCAGCAGCCGGGAATCCTGGAACACCACGGAGACATCGCGGGAGACGAACAGATCGCCCACGCCGGCGACACCGTGGTCCAGTCCGGCCAGCGCTCGCAGCAGGGTGCTCTTGCCGGAACCGCTGCGGCCCAGCAGGGCGACGAACTCGCCCTGGTGGATGGTGAGGTTCACCGCGTCCAGGACGGCCTTGTCACCGAAGGACCGGGTCAGTTCGCGTACCACCGCCACGGGATCGCCGTAGCCCGAGGCGATTTCGTCGCGGGTCAGTTCCCCAGTGCGCGTCGCCATGACAGGGCCCTCCTCTCGATGGCGCGGACGATGTAGTCACCGGTGAGCCCGAACACCGCGTACACCACCAGGCCGACCACCACGATGTCGAGCTGGCCGTACAGCCGGGCCTGGGTCATCAGGTAGCCGATGCCCTGGGTCGCGTTGACCTGCTCCACGACCACCAGAGCCGTCCAGGAGATGGTGACGGCCAGTCGCAGGCCGGTGAAGAAGCCCGGCAGCGCACCGGGAATGGCGACCTTGCGGATGAACTGGGTCCGCGACAACCCGACGGTCTCGGCCAGCTCGACGTGGCGTAGATCCACGCCTTTGAGTTGTGCGGTGGTGTTGATGTACACCGGGATCAGCACGCTGGTGGCGATGATGATGATCTTCATGGTGTCGCCGATGCCGAACCAGATGATGGCCAGCGGGATGATCGCCAGCGTCGGCACCGCACGCTTGACCTGGATGGGTCCGTCGACGATGGCTTCGCCGATACGGCTGAGCCCCGAGATCAGCGCCAGCACCAATCCGAGCGTCACACCGATGACCAGGGAGACCGAGGCGAGTTTCAAGGAGGCGAGGATGTTGGTGGGTAGCCGGCCGTCGGCCCATAGTTCGCTTGCGGTGCGGGCGATCTCGAACGGGTGCGGCAGTGTGCCCGGATCGAGGATGCCCAGCTCGGAGGTGACGAACCAGATGATCACCAGCAACAACGGCCCGATCGCCAGGGCGGCGGGGATGTTGCGGCCCGGCCCGAGGCGTTTGCCGCGGGTTGTCCCGGAGCGGTGCTCCAGGTTCGGGTAACTCTGCGCCGTGGCGGCAGTGTTCTTGCCGGGCGCAGCGGTCTGAATGYTGGTCATCATCGTCCCCCGATTACGGCTACTGCTTCGCCGGGCTCGGCAGCGGGGCATCCAGCGTCAGGTCCGCGAAGCGGAAGTCGTACTCGTCCTTGGCTTTCAGGTCTTCTCCGGCGAACGCCCCCGCGCTCTRCAACAGGTCGATGGTCTCCTGCTGGATGCCGATGGTCTCGTCGGTGAATCCGGGCACGCTGCTCAAGCC
>NZ_JBFUKN010000156.1:0-6021 GCF_056400845.1 Mycobacterium sp. P4_H6
GCGCTGTGTCATGGATCTACCCAGGGTTGATTGCCGTGAAGTGACCAGCGATTCATCGCGTCGACCTGGCTAGACGACGTATCCGGTCAGCTACGTCGGGGTCCGATAGTTGTCCCCTCAGGCCCACCACCAGTTCTACCTGCCACGTTTCGGGCACCCAAGGTTTCAAGATCGAACCCGTCGCCCACTAGAAGTGAGCGGTTCTAGTGAGTTCCGGATCAGCCACTATCTCCGGCGATCAGCGCGGGCGCCCCGTTGTTGACGGCCGCGATAGCAAGGTAGCGAGATCGTCGGAGTAGCGCCGAGGCAAGCGGCTCAGGCAGGAGCGTCTCCACTGCTGGCCGGAGCTGGTTGTAGAAGCCCGGACCGCGCCACACGATCTCGATGTCGTTGTGACGGACGAGCAGATCCATTGCGGCGAGCCGACGTGAGACCAGGACCCCGCCGCCGAGCGGCGCCTGCCAAATTCACCCGGCCGCCGGTTACCGGCTGGAGAATGGCGGGACTAGGTCTCAGACGTTGGTTGGGCCGGGGAGGTCTGATTGGGAGGCTGCTCCACTGGATCTAGAGGTCCGGTGTGATGCCGACGATTACGGTTAGATCAATAAGCAAGTGGCCAAACAGTTCTGGCTGATCGACAAGAGGCGCTGTTCCGCAATTCTTATGATTGATTTGTGACGGTTGTCGCTTTCATGTTCAGCCCGAGCTCGGCACTTGGCTACTCACAGGACGAGGCGATCTGTGCCCACCTAGTGCGGGAGTTGATTGGCGAGGCGCATTGTGGCCGACCGGTGAGCGCTGTGATCCGGAGCGGCGGCTTGCTGCTCCACAACTTTGCCTACCGACGTGTGGAAGTAAGCGAGATCGAGTCGGTCAACGGTCGGCCGGCATTCGGGTGGTTAGAGCAAGCGAAGATCCAAACATGGCGGTATCTGCTCGCCGACTTTATGGAGCTCACGAGCAAGAGCTGGCATCATGGAAATGTGTGGGCGCTCAACGTTGCCCTGCAAAAGCTGCATGTCGAAGTCTATTCAGTCGGTCCGATAGAGCTCGATGCAGCCGAGCGGATCCATCGGCGCCTTACGGAGATCGACGGCTACATCGGGTGTGTCGAGCTAGATCTCGGACATCTGGTCATCTACCAGACCTGCTGGTCGGGGTTGGGGGACCGATTTCAGGTAATTGACACCGAACTTGGATTTCTCGATTCATGGGGCATGCCTGAGGAAGAACGCTGGCCGCTGGATGTGGCCGGTCGATGGTGGCATACGGTTGGTGCGTCGGCGATGTACTGGACTTGGATTGATGACGAGTCTTACCCGCATCCTCCCGCAGTTTGTGCGGCTCCGGACTCTGATCGTGGGGCTGCGGCGCGGTCCGCCTTGATTCGCCTCACGTGGGCTACACCTCTCGAACGTCTGGTGGACGCGATTCGCCCCAGTGAGCTGCCTCTCGACACGAAGTCCTTTTCCGCCGAGAAGCTCCCCGGAGCCGAGGATGCTGTCATCCCACCAGAGAAGCTGTACGGATACGCCCTGAACCTCGACCATCCGGACGGTGGCCCGAAGGCGCGAAACTTCCGGGATCTGTTGGGGATTCTTGCCACGGATTGGCGGTTTCTTGCAGAACAGCTGCGGCGAGGAGTTCTCCGCGCGCCGGCCTTTCGAAGCGTGTCGCGGACTGATTTCGGTGTGCGATTCGACGTCATCACCGTGGTCAAGGGGCGCAATGGTGCGATAAAGCCAGTGCTGTCTGCGTGGATCGTTCGGCCCGGCGAGCCACCGACTCTGACGACCACATTCATCGCAAAGCGCGGCACATATCTCCCGGCAACGAGTATTGACGAAGTCCCAATCATTTTGCCAGACAAGAGGACAGACTGGCAGCTACTCTGGAAGATCGCGGTCGCGGCAGCAACAGAAGCAACGGAACTGACAGTGCCGGAGCCGATATGCGTCACCTCTGGGCACGATGGGCCGGCAGAGTGGTTTCTTGACGGCGCTGAGGGCTTCGCAATGGTTCGCGTACTTGACGCTCGACGCGGCTTTGCACGCTGGCTGCGACAGTCGGGTAACGGAGAAGCCGGTTATCGGCCGGGTACCTACCTTCATGCGCCGGACCGGGGCTACGACAAGAGCGTTGCGTGGGCCAACGCGCTTGCAGAAATCCTCGACTGGCACGGTGTGAACTGTGAGGTCACTGCGTCCATGACCTAGTTCGTGTCCCCGCGTATTCAACCGGTGTCTGGCTTTGGCGGTCGACGAGGGCCCCATCGAAAGCATGGCAGTTCTGTGGCCGGACGATAGGATTGATCTCGTCCAGCCCTCCGGCAACAACTGGGATGTCGCTTTTCAAAGTGTCTCGGATCCTCCCTCGCGGAGGAGACAGGTAGTCGCATCCCCGGCTATCCCTCTGAGTCTTTGACTTCGACGCTGACCCTCTTCGCATGCATTACCGACACGTCGCTTGCTACCGCTTTCTCGGGTTTAACGAGCGCAAGATTGTCCCACGACCACCCAGATTTCGCACCAGTCCCGTCTGTAAGCCACCCATCGAAAAACTCGCCGAGAACACCAGCCGGCGGATGAAACCTTGAGTCTGCTGCGGCTGTACCGTCGATCTGTCCCGGCACTGGATTGAGGCCGACGATCATGGCATCGCGCTCCCAGTGCCCGCGTAAACAGGTTTCGATCTTTGGAACCTCGCGGAGGTAATCAGTGACCAACGTGGCTGGCTTGATCGCAACCAGCAACGGGCGCGGGCCATCAACGACGAGGTCGGGGATGTAACGATCGCCGTCGAGAGGCTCGTACGTCGTTCGCCATCCAATCTGCTCAAAAAAGACCGCCCATCGCGCTTCGAGCCGGGAACGGTACTCGATGCCTTTGTAGACGGTGGGGCAGGCCTTCATCGCGCGATTTTACGACCACGGGCAGTCGCACTAGCGACCGAGGTAAGGCGCCGCGTCTGTCCGCAATCGAGGTTCTAACCGGAGGTCGACCTGGACAAATGGGATATCCGCTCGGCAATGTGTGGATTCGATAGTTCTCCCCTTAGCTCCACAGCACGCAAACCCGCTCGGAACTCGCTTCCGGGCGGGTTTTCTGCTTTCTGGGGACCGGGTCCGGTGTGCCGACCCGCTCGTGCTGAGCAAATGCACAGCAATCGGCAGACGCCGCGGTGAACCTCGGGTAGCTTGCGCTACATGTCCTTGGAGTTGGCCGCGTTCTTCCGGACGACTCTGCCGCTCGACCTGAACGGCGTCGCGGCGCTCGATGACGGTCGCTATCACTCCCTGTGGATGCCCGATCACCTCGTGAGTTTCTGGCCGGACTCGATCTGGACACCCGAGTTCACCGATCTCGCCGAAGTGTCGCCGTCGCCGCACCGCTACCTGGACACCCTCACCCTCGCCGGTGCCGTCGCGGCGCGCACGACACGCACCCGGCTCGCCACCAGCGTGCTCGACACCGTCCGCCGCCACCCGGTGATGCTGGCCCAATCGGCACTGACCCTGAGCCACCTCTCGGAAGGCCGCTTCATCCTCGGACTCGGCGCCGGCGAGCGGGAGAACCTGGCTCCCTACGGATTCGACGACAGAGGCAGGGTCGGTCGGTTCGGCGAGGCGCTCCGGCTGATCCGGCTGCTGTGGGACACCGACGGCCCGATCGATTTCGCCGGTGAGTACTTCACGCTCGAGCACGCTCGGCTGGACACCGATCTTCACCGCACCGGCCCGCCACCGATCTGGATCGGGGCCAACGGTCCCCGCATGCTGCGACTGGCCGGTGAATTCGGCGACGGCTGGTGGCCGACGGGCAGCGCGGGACCGGAGACCTATGCCGGCCAGCTGGCCTGCATCCGGGAGTCGGCCGAACGGGCCGGACGCGACCCGCAGGCGATCACCCCGGCGAAGATGGTGGTCTGCCTCATCGGCGAACCCGACGAACTGAACGCCATCCTGCAACGCCCGCTGGTGAAGTCGCTGGTGCTGCAACTGACGGCCGACGTACTGGCCGCCGCCGGGCACCGTCATCCGATGGGGGAGCGCTGGCGCGGCATCCAGGACATCGACCCCCGCGTGCTGACCCGCGACAGGCTGCTCCGGCTCTTCGAGGACGTCGACCCGGCCGCGATCCTGTCTGTCGTTCCGCACGGCACGCCCAAGCAGGTCGCCGGGCAGATCGCCGAGTTCGGCGAGGCGGGCGCCCGGGTGGTGTCCGTACTCGACTACAGCGGAATGGCCGGGCAGGCCTACGCCGCGGAGTCGGCACGCAAGGTTCGTGAGGTCGAGGACGCATTGCTACAGCGCACAGGAAGCACACCATGACAATCTTGGACGCGGACCTCCTCATCGCCGACGCGCGGGACGCGACGGGGTTCACCGACTTCGCTGACGACACCCTGCCCGGGCGGGTGGCATCGGTGGTCGACAAGCTGAACAGCGCCGGCCTCGGCGACACAGGTTCGCGGGCAGCCGCTTCCACGATCGCCGGACTGCTGACCAGCAGGCTGCAGTTCGTTGCCGACCGCGCCCGCCTACCGCTGGCCGCGGAGCGGATCACCGCCCCGCTCTTCGCCACCGGCGAGCCACGGTCGGGTACGACGCTGCTGCATGCCCTGCTCGCCGAGGACGAGGATTCGCGCGCGCTGCGATTCTGGGAGGTGATGTACCCCTCGCCGCCACCGGGCCCGGCTGACGCCGACGACCCGCGCCGGGCGCAGGCCGACGCCGACTGGCGGGAGATCCTCGACCGCATCCCGCCGTGGATCGTCAGCCACCCCTACAACGATCTGCTCGGTGCCGGGCTGCCCGAATGTGAACGCACGTGGGCCTTCGACTTCCGTGCGACGAACCCGAGCGCCTGGTGGCGGGTTCCGCTCACAATCCAGAACTTCGACCAAGACCATCACGCGCAGTACGCCCTGCATCACATGATGCTGCAGCACATCCAGTACACCCGCGCACCGAAGCGATGGGTGCTCAAGGGTTTTCACGGCCGGCGCCTGCGGGCGTTGTTCGACACCTACCCCGACGCCCGGATCGTCTGGGTGCATCGCGACCCGGTGCAGGTGCTTGCCTCACAGATCGTGGCCTTCGGGCAGATCAACGAGAGCCTCGCCGGGACGCTGGACTGGGATCAGTACGCCAAGAACACGATCGAGGGTTCGCGGGCCAATTTCCACGCCTACCTCAACGACCCACTGGTCGACGACCCGCGCATCCACCACGTCCGCTACCGCGACTTCGTCACCGATCCGGTCGCCACGATCGGCGGCTTCTACGACTTCGCCGGAGTGCCGTTGCCCGCCACCGCCGAGAAGGCGATGCGTGACTACCTGGTGACCAACCGCGGTGACCGGTACGGCAAATTCACCTACTCCACCGACGTCCTGCCGGTCCCCGTGCCGGAACTGCACCGAGAATTCGCCGCCTACCGAGAGCGGTTCGGCATCGACATCGAGACGAGGCGCTGATGGCGTTCGGGGACAGCACAGACGACGAGGCGCTGCGTGCCGCGTGGGACGAATTCTGCGACCGGCTCAAGGCTGCCGGAGATCTGGCCTTCAAGGACACCTCGCCCGCGGATGCCCTGCAGCGTGCCGACGCCTTCCGCTACCTGACGCAGAACCTCGGGCAGGCCTACGACCTCGCGCTGGAGACCAAGGACACCCGGTATCCGATGATCCACCCGTTCTGCGGGCCGACCCGCAAGCTCGGCGGCGACAATGCCGACTTCGTCTATCTGCAGGCGTGGATCGACGGCGCCTCGACGTACCGGATTACCGGTGACCGCGGCACCGCGCGTTTCATCAACTTCACCGTGCAGGGGCCGCGACCCGACAAGGACGTCTACTACGGCGCCGATCACCCGAACCTGCACGAGCCCTTCGGCGACACCCCCGAAGCGAACATCACCGGTGACGACCTCGTCGCCGAGCCCGACGGCAGCTTCGTCCTCTACGTCGGTGGTGCACGGCGAGAACCGAATTGGCTTCCGACCACACCCGGATCCCGCA
>NZ_JBFUKN010000157.1:0-5854 GCF_056400845.1 Mycobacterium sp. P4_H6
CTCCAGGCCCTTGGCGGTGTGCAGCGTCATCATGGTGACCACACCGGATTCGTGTTCGGGGATACCGTCGGCGTCGGCGACCAGCGACACCCGCTCCAGGAACTGGGCCAGCACGCTGGTGTCGGGCACGTCCTCGTCCTCGGGTATGCCCTCTTCGTCGCGTAACGCCTGCGCATTGGCCAGGTCGATGCTGAATTCGTGTGCGACGCTGACGAGTTCGTTCAGGTTGTCCAGCCGCGCCAGGTCCTGTGGGTCGCTGGAGGCTTCGAGTTCGCGCCGGTACCCGGTGCGGTCCAGCACGGCCTCGACCAGATCGCCGAGTTCACCGTCCAGGCCGCCGCGCAGACTGTCGAGCAGCTGGGTGAACGAGGCGATCGCCTTCTCCGACCGGGTGTTCAGCATCGGCACCCGGCCCTCGGCGGCGGCCTGCAGGGCATCGTTGAAGCTTCCGCCGGTGTTCTCTGCGTACACCGCCACGCAGGCCTCGGCCCGGTCGCCGATACCGCGGCGCGGGGTGTTCAGGATGCGCCGCATGCTCACCGCATCGCCGGGGTTGTCGAGCACCCGCAGGTAGGCCACGATGTCGCGGATCTCTTTGCGCTCGTAGAACCGCACTCCGCCGACGACCTTGTACGGGATGCCGGCGCGGATGAAGACCTCTTCCAGCGCACGCGAAGAGTTGTTGGTCCGGTAGAAGACCGCCACGTCGGAGTACTTCACCTGGTGGCCGTCGGCCAGCGCGTCGATCTCCTCGGCGACGAACCGCGCCTCGTCGTGTTCGTTGTCGGCGACATAGCCGACGATCAGTTCGCCCTCACCGGAATCTGTCCACAGCCGCTTCTCGCGGCGCCCGGCGTTGCGGGAGATGACGGCGTTGGCGGCGTTCAGGATGGTCTGCGTGGAACGGTAATTCTGTTCCAGCAGAATCGTTGTCGCGTTCGGGTAGTCGCGCTCGAAATCCTCGATGTTGCGGATCGTCGCGCCGCGGAACGCGTAAATCGACTGATCCGCGTCGCCCACCACGCACAGCTCACCCGGTGTCACCCCGTCCTGGGTGGTCTCCACGCCGACGAGTTCGCGCACCAGCATGTACTGGGCATGGTTGGTGTCCTGGTACTCGTCGACCAGGATGTGCCGGAAGCGCCGCCGGTAGTACTGGGCGATCTGCGGAAAGGCTTGCAGCACAGCGACCGTCTCACCGATGAGGTCGTCGAAGTCCAGCGCGTTGGCCGCCCGCAGCCGGCGCTGGTACTCACCGAACACCGAGGCCACCGTCTTGGACATGTCGTCGGCGGTCTCGGTGAGATCGGCGAGGGCCTGATCGGGGTCGATCAGTTCGTTCTTCAGGTTGGAGATGCCGTTGGCCAGCAACCGCGGCGAGTACCGCTTGGTGTCCAGGCCCATGTCCTTGGCGATCATCATGAGCAGCCGCCGCGAATCGTCGGCGTCATAGATGGAGAAGTTGGAGTTCAGCCCGGGCAGCAGCGAGGCCTGGTTACGCAGGATGCGCACGCAGGTGGCGTGGAACGTGGACACCCACATGCTGCGGGCGCGCGGCCCGATCAGGGCCACGACGCGCTCCCGCATCTCCGCGGCTGCCTTGTTGGTGAACGTGATGGCCAGCACCTGGCCGACGCCCACCTCGCGGGCGGCCAGCAGGTAGGCGATGCGCCGGGTCAGCACCGCGGTCTTGCCCGACCCGGCGCCGGCCACGATGAGCAGCGGGGACCCTTCGTGCAGTACCGCCTGGCGCTGCTGCGGGTTGAGCCCGTCCAGCAGCTGGTCGGTTTCGGAGGCCCCACCGGACGCGTGAGCTGGTGCGTGAGAAAGCGATGTCATTTCGGTCTCGAATCTACCGCTGAACGGTGACATCCCCGTGACCCGGCTTTGCACCGAATCTGCGCCGGGTGGCACACTCGGTTCGTGCTACCCGAGCCCACCGCCGACATCGACGATCTCCGTCTGGAGATCGACGAACTGGACGCCGCGATCCTGGCCGCGGTGAAGCGCCGGACCGAGGTTTCCCGGATCATCGGCAAGGCCCGGATGGCCTCCGGTGGCACCAGGCTGGTGCACAGCCGGGAGATGAAGGTCATCGAGCGCTACAGCGAGCTCGGCCCGGAGGGCAAAGACCTGGCCATGCTGCTGTTACGCCTCGGCCGCGGCCGACTGGGCCATTAGGGCGTGAAGGCGATGTACTTGGTCTCCAAGTACTCCTCGATACCTTCCGAACCGCCCTCGCGACCGAACCCGGATTCCTTGATACCGCCGAACGGGGCGGCCGCATCCGAGATCACACCGCGGTTCACCCCGACCATGCCGGCCTCCACGGACTCCGCGACCCGCAGCGCCCGGTCCAGGGACTGCGTGTAGATGTAGGACGCCAGGCCGTACTCGGTGGCATTCGCCGCGGCGATGCCCTCCTCCTCGGTGTCGAACCCGGTGATCGGCGCGACGGGCCCGAAGACCTCCTCCTTGAGGATGCGGGCATCGGCGGGCACGTCGGCCAGCACGGTGGCCGGGTAGAAGTGCCCGGGTCCGCCCGGAGCCACCCCGCCGACCGCCACCTCGGCGCCGCGCGACACCGCGTCGGAAACCAGATCGGCCACGATGCCGAGCTGCTTGGCCGAGATCAGCGGGCCCAGCGTCGAGGAATCCTCCAGGCCGTTGCCCAGGGTGTACTCGCTCATCCGCTTGACCAGCTTGTCGGTGAACTCCTCGCGCACCGCGTTGGCCACGTGGAAGCGGTTGGCCGCGGTGCACGCCTCGCCGCCGTTGCGCATCTTGGCCAGCAGGGCGCCCTCGACCGCGGCGTCGACATCGGCGTCGTCGAAGACCACGAACGGGGCGTTGCCGCCGAGTTCCATCGAGGTGCGCAGCAGTTTGTCGCTGGACTGTTTCACCAGGGCCTTGCCCACCCCGGTCGACCCGGTGAAGGTCAGCTTGCGCAGTCGGCCGTCGTCGATGAGGACGCCGGTCAGGTCGCCGGGCTTGGTGGTCGGCAGCACCGACAGCACGCCCTTGGGCAGGCCGGCCTCGTCGATCAGCTTGGCCAGCAGCAGCATGGTCAGCGGCGTCTCCTGGGCGGGCTTGACCAGCATGGTGCAGCCGGCGGCCAGGGCCGGGCCGATCTTGCGGGTGCCCATCGCGAGCGGGAAGTTCCACGGGGTGATGGCGTAGCAGGGGCCGACGGGCATCTTGGTGACCAGGATGCGGCCGTTGCCCGCCGGCGCCGGGGTGTAGCGGCCGGCGATGCGCACCGCCTCCTCGGCGAACCAGCGGAAGAACTCGGCGCCGTACTTGACCTCGCCGCGGCTCTCGGCGATCACCTTGCCCATCTCCAGGGTCATCAGGGTGGCGAGGTCTTCGCTTCGCGCGGTGAGGGTTTCGAAGACCGACCGCAGGATCTCGCCGCGTTCGCGGGCTGGGGTGGCGGCCCAGTCGCCCTGCGCGGCCGCGGCGGCGTCCAGTGCGGCGATGCCGTCTTCGGCGGTCGCGTCGGCCACCGAGGTGATGACCTCGTCGGTCGCGGGATTGAGCACGTCGAAGGTGGACGAGCCTGCCCGCTCCTCACCGCCGATCCACAGTCCGGTGGGCACGGATGAAATCAAGTCTTCAATGCGCATACATCCATCATGTACACCCTCGATCCGGGCGCCGCACTAAGGTCAGAAGAATGAGTGCTGACATCACCGAAACGGCCGCATGGCATTCGCTGCAACGCCACCATGACGCGGTTGCGTCGAAGAATCTTCGGGAGCTCTTCGCCGAGGATCCGGCCCGTGGCACCGAACTCACCCTCGCCGTCGGCGACCTCTACATCGACTACAGCAAGCACCGGGTGACGCGCGAAACCCTGGGCCTGCTGGCCGATCTGGCCAGGGCCGCCGACCTGGAGGGACGCCGCGACGCGATGTTCTCCGGCACCCACATCAACACCTCCGAGGACCGCGCGGTACTGCACACCGCGCTGCGGCTGCCCAAGGGCGCCGAGCTGGAGGTCGACGGGCAGAACATCGTCGCCGACGTGCACGAGGTGCTCGACGCGATGGGCACCTTCACCGACCGGCTGCGGTCCGGCGAGTGGACGGGCGCCACCGGCGAACGCATCGCCACCGTCGTGAACATCGGGATCGGCGGCTCGGATCTGGGCCCGGTGATGGTGTACGACGCGCTGCGCCATTACGCCGACGCCGGAATCTCGGCCCGGTTCGTCTCCAATGTCGACCCCGCCGACCTGGTCGCCACACTCGACGGTCTCGACCCGGCGACAACGCTTTTCGTGATCGCCTCGAAGACGTTCACCACGTTGGAGACGCTGACCAACGCCACCGCGGCGCGGCGCTGGCTCACCGCGACGCTCGGCGATGATGCCGTGTCCAAGCATTTCGTGGCGGTGTCCACCAACAAGAAGCTGGTCGACGAGTTCGGCATCGACACCGACAACATGTTCGGCTTCTGGGACTGGGTCGGCGGCCGGTACTCGGTGGACTCGGCGATCGGCCTGAGTGTGATGGCGGTCATCGGCAAGGAACGGTTCGCGGAGTTCCTGGCCGGGTTCCATCTGGTCGACGAGCACTTCCGCACCGCACCGCTGGCCGAGAACGCGCCGGCGCTGCTCGGCCTGATCGGGCTCTGGTACAACAACTTCTTCGGCGCGCAGTCCCGCGCGGTGCTGCCCTACTCGAACGACCTGTCCCGGTTCGCGGCCTACCTGCAGCAGCTGACGATGGAGTCCAACGGCAAGTCGGTGCGCGCCGACGGCACCCCCGTCACCACCGACACCGGTGAGATCTATTGGGGCGAACCGGGAACCAACGGCCAGCACGCGTTCTACCAGTTGCTGCACCAGGGCACCCGGCTGATCCCCGCCGATTTCATCGGGTTCTCCCAGCCCACCGACGACCTGCCGACCGCCGACGGTACCGGCAGCATGCACGACCTGTTGATGAGCAACTTCTTCGCCCAGACCCAGGTGCTGGCATTCGGCAAGACCGCCGAGGAGATCGCGGGTGAAGGGACCCCGGCCGATGTGGTGCCACACAAGGTGATGCCGGGCAACCGCCCGACGACATCGATCCTGGCGACCGAACTGACGCCCTCGGTGGTGGGCCAGCTGATTGCGCTCTACGAGCACCAGGTCTTCACCGAGGGTGTGATCTGGGGCATCGACTCGTTCGACCAATGGGGTGTGGAACTGGGCAAGACCCAGGCCAAGGCGCTGCTGCCGGTGCTCACCGACGACGCGGCACCGGCCGAGCAGAGCGACAGCTCCACCGATGCCCTGGTGCGGCACTACCGGAGCGAGCGCGGCCGCAGCGCGTAACGGCTACTCCCGCTCCGGATCCGGGCGCGTCCAGCCGAGGATCATCGCGGGCGTCGTTCCGCCGATGAGCAGGACGGTCAACGCCATGAGGCCGCCGGCGTAGGCCATGTCGGGGTCTGCGCCGTCAGTGATGACGGCGCCGAAGATCAGATAGAAGATCGGCACCAGCATCAGCAGTTGCGTCACCGCCAGGCCTGCCGAACGTGCGCTGTTGCGTTGCGCGATCTCGAACTCGTCGAGCTCGGATGCGGCGGCATCGCCACGCCGTCCCGACACCAGCTGCAGCACCCACAGCAGCGGGAAGTACACCACGCACGCGGGCAGCCACAGCAGCGGCGCCCAGTCGACCCCGAGGGCGCACAGCAGGCTGACCACAGCCATGAACGCGAACGTCGCCATGAGGAGCGCGACCAGGAGCCGGCGTCGGCGCTGGGTGCGCCACCCGGGCAGCCCCTCGGCATAGGCACGTTCGGCCTTGAGCACCCGGCGGGAGCGGTAGTTCTGGTATCGCTCGAGAATGCCCTGCTC
>NZ_JBFUKN010000158.1:0-5356 GCF_056400845.1 Mycobacterium sp. P4_H6
GTTCCACCGATTCTGCGAGCGGGTGGCGGCGCGACTGCCTTTCGGCCTGAGTTCGGTTGTCGCCCCGACCTTTCTGGGCTTCGCACTGATCAACAGTTTCACCTTCGGCGTGGACATGGCGCTGTTGACGGTGCTGCACAGCGGTTACGGGGTGCGGCTGCCGGTCGCGCTGACGGTGGGCTACGTGTGCGCGTTCACGCTGGCGTTCTTCCTGAACCGGACCCTGAACTTCCGGTCACACGCCACCGTCGGCCCGCAACTGGTCGTCTATGTGGTGGTGGTCGCCGTCAACTACCTGGCATTCATCGTCGTGCTGCCGACCTCGCTGGCCGCGGCCGGCCTGCAGTATCACCTTGCCCGGCTGGTGGCCGGCTGCTGCGAGGCGGTCTACATGTATACCGCGATGCGGATGGTGGTGTTTCGGCGCTGAAACCCCAACAATGGCTGCATGGCTCCTCAGCTGGCTCGCAGGCACGTCCTCGTCGGCGCGGGCGCCGTGGTGGGGGCCGGGGCACTGGTCGCCTGCGCGGGCTCCGAGGACGAACCCGCGGCAACCCAAGCTGAAACCGGAGTTCTGGCCGCCACCTCCGAGGTGCCCGTCGGATCAGCGCTGATCGTGGACGGCATCGTGCTCACCCAACCGAAGGCCGGCGAGTTCACCGGCTTCTCCGCGGTCTGCCCGCACGCCGGATGCGCGGTGTCCAAGGTCGACGGCGCGAAGGTCCTCTGTCCGTGCCACGGCAGCACCTTCGGGCTCGACGGCGCGGTGATCTCCGGCCCGGCGCGCGAACCGCTGGCCCCGGCGCCGATCACAGTCCGGGGCGATTCGATCGTGGCGGGCTGAAAGCTCGTTACGATCATCGGCTGTGGTGGACGACCAGCGCGGTGAACCGGCGCCGATACCGTGGTACGAGGAATCGTGGGCGGTCGTCACTGCCGGCGCGGCGGGGGTTCTCGCGGTCGGTGTGCTGATCTACGCCGTCGTGCAGACCTCGGAGAACTCGGTGGAACCCTCCTACGGTCCGCAGTACACCGACTACTCCGCATCGACGACCAGCGCCACGTCCACGTCCACGACCACATCGCGGACCACCAGGTCGACGACCACGACCACCACCACCACCACGACCACCGAATCGACCAGCACCGAGACGACCCCGTCGCTGGACGACGAGAACCCGTTCATCCTGAATCCGTTCGCCACCACGACGACGGAATCGGGTTGAGCGTTTAGCAGGCCGATTAGCCGGGGATGTGATCGTCTGACAGAATCAGCCCCGAGGGGAGTACTCCTGCGCTGCAGTGTCGTCATCACGTCGTCTGTCATCGGACGACCGGTGCTGCAGGCCCACGCGATGTCTGCGCGGGCGGAAGAGACCTCGGCCGTTGATCGACGACCGGAGGCTCCAACCATATGAACGTGTCCGCACTCGAGTGGGGGATCACCCTCGCCGTCACCCTGGGCGTCCTGCTCGTGGATGTCGTGGTGTTCGGCAGACGGCCGCATGAGCCGTCCACCCGGGAGACCTCCATCGCCCTGACGTTCTACGTCGGCCTCGCCATCGCCTTCGGCATCTGGACCTGGACCTTCCATGGCAGCCAGTTCGGTGTGGAGTTCTTCGCAGGCTGGCTCACCGAGTACAGCCTCTCGGTGGACAACCTGTTCATCTTCTTGATCATCATGGCCAGCTTCAAGGTGCCCAGGATCTACCAGCAGCAGGCGTTGCTCGTCGGCATCATCCTGGCGTTGATCTTCCGCGGCATCTTCATCGCCCTCGGCGCGGTGGCCATCGAGCAGTTCTCCTGGGTCTTCTACATCTTCGGTGCGTTCCTGATCTACACCGCCTTCAAGCTGGCCAAGGACACCGAGCACGATGACGACGCCGAGAACGGCGTCGTCCGGTTCGCCCGCAAGCACTTGAAGTTCAGCGAGCAATGGGACGGCCTGCGGTTGTGGGTCAAGGAAAACGGCTCCCGGGTGATGACGCCGATGTTCCTGGTGATCGTCGCGCTGGGCACCACCGACCTGCTGTTCGCCCKGGATTCCATCCCGGCCATCTACGGGCTCACCCAGGAGCCCTACCTGGTGTTCACCGCGAACGTGTTCGCCCTGATGGGTCTGCGCCAGCTGTACTTCCTGCTCGGCGATCTGCTCAAGCGCCTGGTGTACCTGTCGCAGGGCCTGGCCTTCATCCTCGGTTTCATCGGCGTCAAGCTGGTGCTGCACGCTCTGCACGAAAACGAAGTGCCGTTCATCAACGGTGGCGAGCCGCTGCACGTCCCGACGATCCCGACGCTGGCCAGCCTGGGCGTCATCATCGTCACGCTGGTCATTACCACGGTCGCCAGCCTGTACAAGACACGTGCCGACGCCAAGAAGGCCGACGACACAGCCGAGAACACGGCCGACGGGGAAGCCCCGGCCAAGCCGGCCGAGTAACGGTTGAGCGGGGCGCCGATATAAGCGCCCCGCTCAAACCCGTTATCCCGCCGGTCAATTCACTAACGTAGGTCGGCATGTCGTCCGCTGCCGTCCGTAAAGCCGTCATCGGCGCCTCCATCGGCAACGCCGTGGAATGGTTCGACTTCGCCATCTACGGGTTCCTGGCCACCTACATCGCCGCCAACTTCTTCCCGTCCGGCGACGAGACGGCGGCGCTGCTGAACACCTTCGCGATCTTCGCGGCCGCGTTCTTCATGCGTCCGCTCGGTGGGTTCGTCTTCGGGCCGCTCGGTGACCGCATCGGCAGGCAGAAGGTGCTGGCCCTGGTGATCCTGCTGATGTCGGCGGCCACCCTGCTGATCGGACTGCTGCCGACGTATTCGGCCATCGGCGTCGCGGCCCCGCTGTTGCTGCTGGTGCTGCGGTGTGTGCAGGGCTTCTCGGCGGGTGGTGAATACGGCGGCGGCGCCGTGTATCTGGCCGAATATGCCGCCGACAAGCGCCGCGGATTCGTCGTCACCTTCATGGTGTGGTCGGGGGTGCTCGGTTTCCTGCTGGGCTCGATCACCGTCACCCTGCTGCAGGCCGGGTTGCCGGCCGCGGCGATGGACAGCTACGGCTGGCGCATCCCGTTCCTGCTCGCCGCGCCGCTGGGTCTGGTCGGCCTGTACATCCGGCTGCGGTTGGACGACACCCCGGAATTCACCGACCTGAGCAGCCGCGACGAGGTTGCCGACCGCCCGTTGCGGGAGGCCTTCGCGACCTCGTGGCGGCCGATCCTGCAGGTCATCGGGCTGTTCCTGATCTTCAACGTCGGCTACTACGTGGTGTTCACCTTTCTGCCGACCTACCTGATCAAGACCCTGGCGTTCTCCAAGACCGCATCGTTCGTCTCCATCACGCTGGCCAGCCTGGTCGCCCTTGTGCTGACGCTGCCGTTCGCGGCGCTCTCGGACCGGATCGGGCGCAAGCCGATGCTGATCGCCGGTGCGGTGGCCTTCACGCTGCTCAGTTATCCGCTGTTCCTGCTCCTGACCTCGGGGTCGCTGGTGGCCGCCGTCACCGCGCACTGCGTGCTGGCCGCGATCGAATCGATCTACATCTCCACGGCCGTGACGGCCGGCGTCGAGCTGTTCGCCACCCGGGTGCGCTACAGCGGTTTCGCCGTCGGCTACAACATCTGCGTGGCCGTGTTCGGCGGCACCACCCCGTACGCGGTGACCTGGCTGACGGCCGAGACCGGTAACCCGCGGGCGGCGGCGTTCTATCTGGTGATCGCCGCGGTGCTGTCCCTGGGCACGGTGCTGACCCTGCGCGAATCGGCGGGTAAACCGCTGGTGACCACCTGACCCCGGTGCCGGGGCGAGCGAAGCGACGGGATGGCGGGTGGACCTGCGATGATGTCGGAATGAGACCAGGGACCAGGCCGACCAAAGCGGATGTCGCGCGGCTGGCCAACGTCTCACCGGCGACCGTCAGCTATGTGCTCAACAACGTCAAGGGCCAGACGATCTCGGCGCAGACCCGCGCGGCCGTGCAGGACGCGGCCAAGTCCCTTGGGTACCGGCCCAACCTGGCCGCCCGCAATCTGGCCCGCGGCGGCAGCGGCGTGGTGCTCTACATCGTGCCCCGAATTGCGTTGGGCGAGTTGCTGCTTGAGGTGGGTAGCCGGCTGACCACCGAACTGGCCCGCCACGGTGTGGTGCTGTCGCTGCAATTCGAGACCGATGACGGGCGCAATGTCGTCGACGCCGTGGCCGACCTGAACCCGATCGCGGTCACCAGTGTGTTCCCGCTCGGCGGTGCCGCACTGGAGGCGGTGACCCAGGCGGGCATCCCGCAGATCTATCTGGGCAGCGCGCAACTGCACGCGATGGGCGAGCTGCATCTGTCGATCGGCGCGATGCGGATCGAGCACCTGGTGGCCCGGGGACATCGCCGGATCGCGTTCGCCTTCGCCGGCGACGAGACGCTGCGACCACTCGGCGACTACTGGCTGACCGGCCTGCGGGCGGCCGCCGCGGAGCTGCCCGAGATCGTCACCGAGACCGTCGCCGCCGACGGCTCCGATGCCGCCGACGTGGTGCGGAACTGGATCGCGGCCGGTGTGACGGCGGTGTGCGCGCAGAGCGACGAGACCGCGCTGGTGGTGCTGCACGGCATCAGGGAGGCGGGCCTGCGCTGCCCGCAGGACCTGGCCGTGATGGGCGTCGACGCGATCCCGCTGGGTGCGGTCAGCGGTCCGCCGTTGACCTCGGTCGGCCTGGATGCCAAGACGATCGTCGAGGTGTCGGTGGCGGCCATGATGACCGAACTCGGATTCCCCAGCGTGCAGGAGCCCAGCAGCGACAACGTCGCGCACCTGATCCAGCGCGCCTCGACCTGACGGTCACATCCACGCTTGCCCTCCGGGGAGTGACCCGCGTAACTTACGCGAGTAAGTGAATGCCCCCGGAGAGGTGAACAGGTGACCGTCGACGCCAGCAAAGACGTGTACTTCGACCCGTACAACGTCGAGATCAATGCCAACCCCTATCCGGCGTTCGCCCGCCTCCGTGAGGAGGCGCCGCTCTACTACAACGAAGAGTTCGACTTCTACGCGCTGAGCCGGTTCGCCGACGTGAACAAGGCACTCATCGACCATGAGACGTTCAGCTCGGCCCGCGGCGCGATCATCGAACTGATCAAGGCCAATATCGAGATTCCTTCGGGCGCGCTGATCTTCGAGGATCCGCCGATCCACACCACCCACCGCAAACTGCTCGCCAGGATGTTCACCCCGCGCAAGATCGCCGCGCTGGAACCCAAGATCCGCGAGTACTGCGCGGCGGCGCTCGACCCGCTGGTCGGCGCCGGGAAACTCGATTTCATCACCGACTTCGGCGCCATCATGCCGATGCAGGTGATCAGCAC
>NZ_JBFUKN010000159.1:0-5299 GCF_056400845.1 Mycobacterium sp. P4_H6
CGACGACGGCGCCATCGCGTCGGGCCGACGCGCCGCCGCCGAGATCAAAGCCGAGTTGACGTCGTGATCGCCGCACCCACCACGGATCTGCGAGTGTTCAGCGATCCGTCCTCCGTCGCTGTCGTCGGCGCCTCCGAGGACTCTGCCAAGTGGGGTTACTGGCTGGCCTCCGGCGCGCTGACCGGTGCGCACCGCCGCGCGGTGCACCTGGTCAACGGACGGGCCGACAACGTACTCGGCCATCCTTGTGCGGCAAGTATTTCCGATCTCCCTGAGACGCCGGAACTGGTGGCACTGTGTGTCCCGGCTGCGCACGTGGACGGTGTGGTCGACGCGGCACTCACGCGCGGCACCCGCGGATTCCTCGGCATCACCTCCGGTATCGCCGACGAGGCGGCACTGGCCGCCCGCATCACGGCCGCAGGAGCCCGGCTGATCGGCACCAACAGCCTGGGCATCTACGACGCCACCAACGAGCTTCGGCTGATGTGGGGCATCCCGACACCGGGACCGATGGCCATCGTGTCGCAGAGCGGCCAACTCGGCTCGGAACTCATCGCGGTCGGTCGGCGGCACGGACTGGGAGTCTCGCGCTTCGTCTCGATCGGCAACCAATCCGATGTCACCGCAACCGACGTACTCGCCGACCTGGCCGGTCATGACGACACCCGTGTCATCGCGCTCTACCTGGAGAGCTTCACCGGCGGCGAGGCGTTGTTCGACACCTTGTCGACCCTGCGTGAGGCGAGGAAGCCGACCGTGCTGCTCACCGTCGGTGCCAGCACTGCCAGTTCGCGGCTGGCCCGCACCCACACCGGTTCGTTGACCTCCTCGCTGGATGTGGTCGACGCGGCCTGCCGTGCCGCCGGGGTGGTGCGGGTCGCCACCCCCGCCGAGCTCATCGATGTGGCGCGAGGACTGCTCGTCGTGCCTGCCCTCCGCGGACGGCGCGTCGCCATCGTCGGTGACAGCGGCGGGCAGAGCGGAATCGCCGCCGATGTGGCCACCGCCGCAGGCCTGGCCGTGCCGCAGTTCTCCGAAGACCTGTCGCAACGGCTCGACGCACAACTACCCGCCGGGGCCGCCTACACCAACCCCGTGGACCTGGCCGGGGCCGGCGAGCAGGACCTCGACAACTACGCCCGCATCGTCGAACAGGTCGGCGCCGCAGGCGATGTGGACGCCGTGGTGCTGACGGGATACTTCGGGTGCTACGGACAGGACGTTCCTGACCTGACCGCCGCGGAGGTGGCGGTGGCTCAGCGCATCGGGACGGTCGCGCGCGCCATGGGCGTACCGGTGCTTGTGCACACCATGGCGCCGGATTCAACTGCCGCACACACCTTGTGGGATGGCGGTGTGCCGACCTACGGCCGCATCGAGGCGGTCGCCAGGGTGCTCGCCGCGCTGGCCGACACCACCCCGACACCGAAAGCCGCCGCGCCGGAGATCGCTATCGGCCTGCCCGGTGTCGAGCCCGGATACTGGGCTGCGCGGGCGTTGCTCGCCGAAGCCGGGGTGGCGTTCCCGCGCGGTGCGGTGGTGCGTGACAGCGCCGAACTCGCTGCGGCTGTCGACGACCTCACCGCGCCGCTGGTCCTGAAAGCCGCGTGGCTGGAACACAAGAGTGAGGTGGGCGGGGTCCGCGTCAACCTGCGCGATCGATCCGAGATCGCCGCCGCTTTCAAGGACATGCGGGCGCGTCTCGGCGCGGGGGAGTACGTCCTGGAGGAACAGGACCGGCGACCCGATGCCGTCGAGGTGCTGATCGCCGCCCGCCGTGATCCGCAGCTGGGCCCGATGGTGGTCGTCGGGGCCGGCGGCACCGAGACCGAGGTGCTACGCGATATCCGGATGGAATGCGCACCGCTGTCCACGGATACCGCGATGGCGATGCTGCACGGACTGCGGATGACGCCGCTGCTCCAGGGCTGGCGTGGCCGCGCCGCGGTGGATGTCGCGGCACTGGCGGCCGCGGTCGTCGCCGTGTCCCGGCTGATCGCGGCACGTCCAGACATCTCCGAGATCGAACTCAATCCCGTCCGCGCCACCGCCTCGGGTGCGCTCGCCGTCGATGCCCTGGTGGTAACCCATTGCGCAGAAACCGATTTGGAAGGAAATCAACGATGACAGCACCGGCCACTCTGGACAATTCGACCGAATTCTCCGGCCGCGTGGCCCTGATCACCGGCGGTGGTTCGGGCATCGGCCGCGCCATCGCGCAGCGCTGGGCGCTGGCCGGTGGTGTGGCCGCCGTTCTCGGCAGGCGCAAGGAGGCGCTCGACGAGACGGTGGGTCTGATCACCGCCGCCGGCGGCCGGGCCGAGGCGGTGGTGTGCGATGTCCGTGACCACGCGGCCGTCGCCACCGCGGTCGACACCCTGATGGCCGGCCACGGCCGTCTCGACGCGCTGGTCAACAACGCCGCGGGCAATTTCGTGGTGCCGTCGGAGGATCTGTCGCCGGGCGGCTGGAAAGCCGTCACCGACATCGTGCTCAACGGCACCTACTACTGCACACACGCCGCCGCGCGGCACATGCTGGCCCAGGGTGGCGGCACGGTGCTCAACATCATCGCCAGCTACGCCTGGCACGGACACCCCGGCACGGTGCACAGTGCCGCCGCCAAGGGCGGGGTCGTCGCCATGACCCGCACGCTGGCCGTCGAATGGGGTGCGCGCGGAGTGCGGGTCAACTGCCTGGCCCCGGGCCCCACCGAGACCGCGGGTGCCGGCGCCGCGCTGTGGGGCACCGAGCAGGCCCGCCGTGACGTCCTGGCCAGTGTGCCGGCCAACCGTTTCGCCGAACCCGCCGAGATCGCGGAGTCCGCCGCGTTCCTGCTCAGTGCGCGCGCCGGATACATCACCGGGGAGGTACTGGTCGCCGACGGCGGGCAGTGGCTCGGCAAGTCCATCTACACCGATTCATCGCGTTAACCCGAAGGAGACACCCATGGTCGCCGTGACCACCAACATCCCCGCCTGGCCGCTCACCGACGAGCAGCGCCAGATCGTCGAGCTGTGCCGCGATTTCGCGGCCAAGGAGATCCGCCCCCGTGGGCGCGAGGTCGACGAGGCCGACACCGTCACCCCGGTCGACATCTTCGCCAAGGCGGCGGCCGTCGGCATCACCGACTTCATGATCCCCGAGGAGTACGGCGGCGGCGGCTTCACCGACGTCTTCACGCAGTGTCTGGTCCAGGAAGAGCTGTGCTTCGGGGACCCAGGTATCGGAAACCTGGTGTGTTCCAACGGCTTCTTCTCCGATCCGATCATGGTGCTGGGCACCGAGGAACAGAAGAAGCGCTGGCTCACCCCGCTGACCGGACCGAACGCGGTGATGACCTCGCTGGCCACCACCGAGCCGGAATCCGGCTCGGATGCCGCCTCCATCGCCACCACGGCACGCCGGGTCGAGGGCGGGTACAGGATCAGCGGGCAGAAAGCCTGGATCTCCAATGCCGGCGCCGCCGAGCAGTATGTGATCTTCGCGAAGACGGACCCCACCAGACGTTCGGCGGGCATCACCGCATTCCTGGTTTCCAAGGACGCCGAGGGGCTGACGTTCGGCGAGCCGATGAAGAAGATGGGACAGCGCGCGATCGTGTGCCGGGAGATCTTCCTCGACGGCGTGTTCGTTCCCGAGGAAGACCGGCTCGGCGATGAGGGCCAGGGCTTCTACGGTCTGATGGGCACCTTCGACATCTCACGGGTGGTGCTCGGAGCAGCCGCCGTCGGCGCGGCGCGCGCGGCCTACGAGTACGCGCTCGAGTACGCGAAGACCCGAAAGCAGTTCGGAGTTCCCATCATCGAGCATCAGGCGGTGGCGTTCCGGCTGGCGGACATGGCCACCCGGATCGAGGCGGCCCGGCTGCTGACGCTGCACGCGGCGCGCATTATCGACAGCGGTGCACCGGCTCGCGGTATCGCGGCGATGGCCAAGCTGACGGCTTCGGAGACCGCCATGTTCGTCACGCACGCGGCGGTGCAGACGCTGGGCGGGTGGGGATACTCGCGTGAGTACCCCGTCGAGCAATGGATGCGCGACGTCAAGCTGGAGGAGATCGAGGAGGGCACCTCCGACATCATGCGGCTGGTGATCTCGCGCAATCTGAACTGACACCCGCGCGGTTGACCGGACGGCCAGTTATCCCCACTTGTACCATCGGAGCGACCGCACCGACCCTGCTGACTGGAGGACCCGATGCCGCGCCCCAGCGTGGAAGCCGAGCGCAGGCAGCAGATCCTGTCCGCCGCATGCGCGGTGATCGCCTCGGCCGGGATTCCGGCCCTGCGGCTCTCCGATGTCGCCAAGGAAGCCGGTGTCAGTTCGGGGACGGTGCACTACTACTTCGAGACCAAGCGGGAGGTCATCGCCGCGGCGTTCGAATACAACCTGACCGACTCGCTGGCCCGGCGCCAGGAACTGCTGGCGTCGGGCAAGGACAGCCTGGCGATCCTGCACGATCTCGTCGAGTCCTATCTGCCCAACGACGAACTCTCGGTGCGCGCCTGGAAGGTGTGGCTGGCGTTGTGGGCGGAGGGCAGCCGGGAGCCGGTGTTGCAGGAGATCAACGATCGTCTGTACGGCCAATGGCGAGATGTCGTCGCCGGGGTGATCGGGGCAGCGCAGGATGAAGGCCTGGCCCGCCCGGGGGATTCGGCGGTGCAGGCGAACATGCTGATCGGCATGCTCGATGGACTGGCCGTGCAGGTGGTGCTGGAATCCCCGAGTATGCCCTTGTCGCAGATGCGACAGACGTGCCATGACTTCATCAGCGCAGTCATAGCCGGTCCATAAAGTCGTTGAATCATGCTGTAATCGAACAACATTGAGTGAGGCGAAGCGATGAGTCTGTACGCGGTAGTTGACCCGGCGACCGGTGATGTGGTGAAGGAGTATCCCACCGCGACCGATGAGCAGATCGAGGCGGCGGTGTCGGCGGCGGCGGCAGCGTTCAAGGAGTGGTCCAAGACCACGAGTGTGGCTGATCGTGCCGGGTTAATCCGCAAGGTCGCCGAACTGCACAACGAACGCAAAGACGAGCTGGCCAGGATCATCCAGCGCGAGATGGGCAAGCCGCTGGATCAGTCGGTCGGCGAGGTCGAGTTCAGTGCCGCGATCTATGAGTTCTACGCCGATAACGCCGAAAAGTTTTTGGCCGATGAGCCCATCGACCTGCTCGACGGGGACGGCTCGGCGTTGATCCGGCGCGGCCCGGTCGGGGTGCTGCTGGGCATCATGCCGTGGAACTACCCCTACTACCAGGTGGCCCGATTCGCCGGTCCCAACCTGGTGC
>NZ_JBFUKN010000160.1:0-4969 GCF_056400845.1 Mycobacterium sp. P4_H6
GACATAGCTCAGCCGGTCGCCGGGCTCACTCATCATCGCGCCCAACGACGTCTGGGACGCAGGTTGGCCACGATCCTCACCCTCGGCGATGTCCTCATCGCAGAGGACCTTCAGGCTGCGGTCATCGAATGGTCCTCCACCCATGGCGAAGCGGTACAGATGCCGGTTCTCCCAGTCGAACGCGGCCTGCACCACCAGGTGCACCACGTCCAGCGGCAGATCCGCACGGAGATCGAGGCGCCGCCAGATCGGCGGGGTGGAGCCGTCCAGGTCCACCAGCACGCGGTAGGTATTGCTCTTGGCTTCTGTGCTTGTGATGGTGCTGCCCACGCGGGTCAGCCTACGAGGGAAGTGGCCGAAATGGTGACAACCGAACCCCGATATCGGAGGTAACCTCGACAGTTGACCTCAGGTAGTAAAGGGCCTGTCATGACAGAGATTGCAGACCATCGTTGATTTCGAGATCTATGTGCTGATGACCATGAAGTTGCGGATGTCGATGTTTCAGGGCACCGAACATCTACACGCGAAGTTGTCGGAGCACGGACTTTCTGTAGAAGATGGTGAGCGGGTGCGTGACCGCGTCGCGTCCTCACTTGGAGACGAGGCTTCCTACTTCCAAAATTTGAAGGTGCTACTCACCGGGACCGACAGCGACGCCACGTCGCCGGAATTCACCAGTGCTCTATGGCCGGACTTCGACTTCAAAGCGGTGGCGGCCGAAAGTGGTTCGACCCAGTCAATGAACTACCGGCGAATGCGCGGACAGGTCCCGCAAGTCGAGTCTCCGAAAGAGTTGGGTCCACGGGGAGCGGATGTCGACGACTTCGCCCGACGCTTTGGTCCGCTGACCCCGGGCCCGCTGCGTCCACTCGATGACCAGTACTTGGCGAACTATCAAGAGTATGGGTTCAGTTGGAACGGCCGCGGTTACGGAGCAGGCTTCAGCTGGGGGCTCTTCATGTTCGCCGTCCAAGACTGGGACTGAGCAGACGGTTGAACAGCAGTGCCTGGCTCCAGGTCGGACTCGCCATAGGCATCGTCGGCTCGATCGCTCTTGGAGTTACCCACAACGTTCGTGCTGAGCGCCGAATCTATTGGTCGATGTGGCTGCTGAGCCTTGGCGTGATGACACTCGGGGCGTCGCATCGGGGTTGGCGCACCGCGCTTGTGATTTATGCGGTGGGCATTGCGGCGGCTCTTTGTTATGCCTATTTCCGTACTTCCTACCTCAAACTAGGCGGGCGAATTTATTCGTTCTGGATCGCTCGAACTCAACCTGATCCGCTCCCCGATGGCAGTCCCTCACCTCGGGTGCTCCCGCCGCCGGACTCGTATCGCGGTCAGGTAACCGCTGACGCGCAGTGGTGGCTCATGACAGTTGCCAGCGTGTGTGCCGGAGTGAGCGCGCTCGTGCTGGGGATGTCTGGCGCGACACTCGGCGTTGCGGCATTGCCAGTCGTATTGCTAGCCGGTATCGGGTACATCGACTCCTATGACGGCTTTCCGATCGCCCGCCGCCGGTGGGTGCAGCTTGCGCTGATCGTCGTGAGCTCCATCCCGGTCTTCATGCTTCCGCCGATCGCGTACCTGATCGGCTACTACCTCGACGGACCCAGACGTCGCTCCTGACGGTCCGGGGGCTCATCGGCCGAACTTGTCGGTGCCCTCTGTCATTCTGTCCGGCTCGCTTGAGCACGAAGCGAATCGACGGAGGACACCATGAACACACACCCCGGCTGGTACCCGGATCCGGCGGGCCAGCCCGGCCAGCGCTACCACGACGGCCACCGCTGGACCCAGCACTTCACACCCACCCCGCCACCCGTGCCGGCGCCGCCGGCACAGGCCGTGGCGGTCGCGGTATCCCATGGCGGCACCAGCCACGGACTGCATCTGGTACTGACTGTGTTCACCTGCGGACTGTGGCTGCCGATCTGGGCTCTGGCCGCCATCTTCGGTGGCGGTGGGTCATCGGTGGCGGTCGCCGGCACTGGCGCGACCGTACGCACCGCGAACTGGCGGCCGCTGATCGCGCTGGCGGTGTTCGGCGGTTTCTTCCTGATAGGTCTGATCGCCCAACACCCCTGGCTGCTCGCCGTTTTCGCGGTGATCGGCGTGCTGGCCGGTGTCGGATTCTGGGCGCTGAAAGGCGCGCAGCAGCGTGAGGAACAGGTGCGCCACGAGCAGTTACAGCGCGACATGCTCGCGCAGCGCGCCGAGCACGAGGACAAGCTGTATCAGCAGGGCGATCCGCGCGGAGTCCACGGCCAGTACCTGCCGCCGGAATGCGGGTAGATGGCGCCGCTGCCGCGAGCTCGACCCAAACCGGTCGACCTCGCCTTCGCTCGCCCGCGCCCGCCCGAGACGATCGCGATCGCCGTCGCGGCAGTCGATTTCGGCTACCGCTACACCGCGATCGGGGAGTTGCAGACCTGGTCGGGGTTCATCGCTGCGCCCACCAAGGAGGCCGCGCTGCTGGAGACCATGGCCCGGATCCGCGCCGAGCACGGGAAGCACCTGCGGATGCGGTTCCTGGTGAACCTCAAAGGGAGCAGCCCGCTGTGGCGGCAGCCCCACCAGATCCATTGGTGGATCGAACGTCCCGACACCTCGGAACAGCCGTTGGTGGACGCCGCGGTGGAGCGACTGCGACACAGCCCGTCCGCGCCGGTGGTGTCGCTTCCGGTGGATCGGGAACCGATGACGGTCGCCACCGATGGCTCGGTGCGCGGCAAGCACGCCGGCTTCGCGTGGTTGTCCTGCACCGGGCATTACGGCATGGCGGGATACCGCTCATCGCTCACCACGGTGGGTAGGCAACCGGTCCTGGTTTCCGAGCTCCTTGCGATCGGTGACGCCGTGTGTGAACTGACACGCCGAAGGCTGTCGATCGTGTCCGACAGCCAGGACGCCGTCGCCATGGTGGACCGCTGGAAGGGCGGCGACACCACCGTGCCGGTTGAGTACCCGGCGGATGGTCCGCTGCAGGCCGCCCGACGCCAGATCCATGTCGATCGGGAACGGATCGACGTGCGCTGGGCACCCGGCCACTCTGGCGAACCGCTGAACGAGGGTGCCGATGCCTTGGCGCGTCTGGCGTCACGGCATCAGCGCGGCGACCAGGACTTGCACTTTGACGAATACCGTCGCCGGGCGGCCGGGATCGCCGACGGGTTCGCCGCAGAATTCCGGCGCAGTTCGGTGGTGTCTGCATAGCGCCGGAACTCGCAGAAGTTTGCTGCGATGAGTGATCTCAATCATGTCTGGGGTTGAGCCTGTTCGCTATGCTCTCGACGTCGAGAAAGGCGAGGGTCGGGATGCTTTCTGCGCGCGAGAAGCTCCTTGTCGAAGGCCAGTACGACTGGGTGAAGCTTTGGGACGCGCACCGCCATGTCGCCTTCGAGAATGTGTCGGATCCGCTCGCAGAGGTCCAACGCAAGACGTTGGCGCTTGTGGCTGCGCTGATCCGCGATGGCTTGGCCGAACCGGGTGACCTTCGTGAGCACGGCGCACATTTCGAGCCGTGGACGTCTGACTTGGCTGAGTCTGTCGAGCGCTTATCAGCGGACTACATCGACAAATTTGCCGACCGCGCGGGCTGGCCGTGGACGCTGTGGCTTCGAATCACGGACGAAGGCAAGCGGATTGGCGCAACCCATGAGGCCGACTATCGGCGCTGGTCTGAAGCGCTTCACGAGCAGGGCGCCGATGAGCAGGCGTTACCGCTGAAGTTCGAACCGGGTGCATGACCGAGAGCGTTTCATCGCCTTCAGGCCTGGAGGTTTTCCTCGCGAAAGCCGGTTAGAGGGTCGTGCGAACAATCACCACTCAACTGCTGTGCATCCGATCGGAGCTGGTGTCGTGATCGATTCCGGACGAAGAGTGTGTCAACCCGATCGCTCCCAGCATCTAGTTGTCGCTCATTTGTCGCTCATAGGTGGGCACCGACGGACCCGTCTTTTTCGCGGCAACGCGGGTGACCAGTGTGACCCCGCAACAACTCACCGGGATACTTCGCGACGCTCCCGGGTAACCTCAACCCCAATGGACGACGGATCAGGGGGACCCCAATGAGCCTCGTACTGGGCCTATCGGTGACATCGAAGGACATCCACGGCGAGCTGGTCGACGGCGACACCGGCGAGGGCCACCCGATCGACCGCGCCGTCGTGGACGCCGACCACATCGAGGACTTTCTGGCCGAGCTCCCGGCCGACGCCGACCTGCGCGCTGTCGGCATCACCTGGTCACACGACGCCGAATCCGAGGCCGTCAAGGTCCGCGAAGCCCTCGACGCCTACGCCGGCGGCGCACCCGTGGTCGCCGTCCGCGACGTGGAAGCCACCGCGGCGCTGGCCCGCGGTATCGCCGACATCGCCGGACAGGACTTCCTGGTCGTCTGCGTCGTCGAACCCGACGGGGCCGTCGTCGCCACCGTCGACGGCTTCGAGATCCACGTCGAGCACATCGACCACGAGGACGCCGCCACCCTCAACGACCGGGTCCGCGCCATCGTGCACGCCGCCCGACCCAGCCCCGACGCCGTCTACATCCTGGGCTCCGAGGATCCCGACGACCTCGTCGCGGCCGTCGCCGAGGAAACTGACCGCCCCGTCATCACCGCCACCGAAGCCGACTTCGCGCTCACCCGCGGCGCCGCGCTGGCCTCCGCGCTCGCCGCCAACACGCCCGAAGCACCGGAGACCAAGAAGCGCATCACCTGGGTTGGCGCGCTGGCCATCGCGGCGGGCTCCGCGGCCGTCGTCTTCGTCGTCTCGCTGTCGGTCGCCCTGACCGCCCCGGAGGCACCCGAACCGCCGCCGCGCCCGGTGGTCGCCGTCGAGAAAGCACCGCCGCCCGCAGCGCCGCTGACCCCGCCACCGCCACGCGCGTCGCGCGAGATGGCCCGGACCCTCAACATCGCCCCGGCCGCACCGGCGCCGCCGCCACCGCAAGCTGCCGCACC
>NZ_JBFUKN010000161.1:0-4933 GCF_056400845.1 Mycobacterium sp. P4_H6
GTATCACGCACTCAACGGCATCCGGGTCATCCTGATCGACTTCTGGCAGAAGGGTCCCAAGTATCAGCGCAAGATGCTGTGGGTCATCGCCGGCGTCTGGCTGGCCGTCATGATCCCCTCACTAGGAGTGATCGGCATGCACATGGCGGAGCGTTTCCTGTGACCGAGGCGTGGACTCCGCACCACAAGGAGGGGCGCATCGCCCCGGTGCAGGAGAAGGAACACGACCGCCCGGCGAGCCTGGATCACCCCCGGGCCCCCCGCAAGCCGCGCGGCATCCCGTACTTCGAGAAGTACGCGTGGCTGTTCATGCGCTTCTCCGGTGTTGCGCTGGTCTTCCTGGCGCTCGGCCACCTCTTCATCATGCTGATGTGGGAAGACGGCGTGTACCGCATCGACTTCAACTATGTGGCCGAGCGGTGGGCCTCACCGTTCTGGCAGATCTGGGACATGGCGCTGCTGTGGTTGGCGATGCTGCACGGCGCCAACGGCATGCGCACGATCATCGGCGACTACGCCCGCAAGAACACCACCAAGTTCTGGCTGAACTCGCTGTTGCTGCTGGCGACCGGGTTCACCCTCGTGCTGGGCAGCTACGTGCTGGTCTCGTTCGACGCGAACATCTGATGCGGGCGAGCGAAGCGACGGGAAAGAGTAAGGACGCAGGATGATTCAGGAACATCGTTACGACGTCGTCATCGTCGGCGCCGGCGGCGCGGGTATGCGCGCAGCCGTCGAGGCCGGACCGCGGGCACGCACCGCCGTACTGACCAAGCTGTACCCGACCCGTAGCCACACCGGCGCGGCCCAGGGCGGCATGTGCGCCGCACTGGCCAACGTCGAAGAGGACAACTGGGAGTGGCACACCTTCGACACCGTCAAGGGCGGCGACTATCTCGCCGACCAGGACGCGGTCGAGATCATGTGCAAGGAAGCCATCGACGCGGTCTACGACCTGGAGAAGATGGGGATGCCGTTCAACCGCACCCCCGAGGGCCGTATCGACCAGCGCCGCTTCGGCGGGCACACCCGCGACCACGGGAAGGCCCCGGTGCGCCGGGCCTGCTACGCCGCCGACCGCACCGGTCACATGATCCTGCAGACGCTGTACCAAAACTGCGTCAAGCACGACGTGGAGTTCTTCAACGAGTTCTACGCCCTCGACATCTCGCTGACCGACACCCCCGGCGGCCCGGTGGCGACCGGCGTCATCGCCTACGAGCTCGCCACCGGTGACATCCACATCTTCCACGCCAAGTCGATCGTCTTCGCCACCGGCGGTTCGGGCCGGATGTACAAGACCACCTCCAATGCGCACACCCTGACCGGCGACGGCCTGGGCATCATCTTCCGCAAGGGACTTCCCTTGGAGGACATGGAATTCCACCAGTTCCACCCGACAGGTTTGGCCGGGCTGGGGATCCTGATCTCCGAGGCGGTGCGCGGTGAGGGCGGCCGACTGCTCAACGGCGAGGGTGAGCGCTTCATGGAGCGTTACGCGCCGACGATCGTCGACCTGGCCCCGCGTGACATCGTGGCCCGCTCGATGGTGCTCGAGGTGCTCGAGGGCCGCGGCGCCGGACCCAACAAGGACTACGTCTACATCGACGTGCGTCACCTCGGTGCCGACGTCCTGGAAGCCAAGCTGCCCGACATCACCGAGTTCGCCCGGACCTACCTGGGCGTGGACCCCGTCACCGAACTGGTGCCCGTCTACCCGACGTGCCACTACGTGATGGGCGGCATCCCGACCAACGTCAACGGTCAGGTGCTGCGCGACAACAACAACATCATCCCGGGCCTGTACGCCGCCGGCGAATGCGCGTGTGTGTCGGTGCACGGCTCCAACCGGTTGGGCACCAACTCGCTGCTGGACATCAACGTCTTCGGCCGCCGGGCAGGTATCGCCGCCGCCGAGTACGCGCTCAACCACAACCACGTCGACCTGCCGGAGAACCCGGCCGGCATGGTCGTCGAGTGGGTCGGCGACATCCTCTCCGAGCATGGCAACGAACGCGTCGCCGACATCCGCACGTCGTTGCAGCAGTCGATGGACAACAACGCCGCGGTGTTCCGCACCGAGGAGACGCTGAAGCAGGCGCTCACCGACATCCACGCCCTCAAGGAGCGGTACGCACGGATCACCGTGCAGGACAAGGGCAAGCGCTACAACAGTGACCTGCTGGAGGCCATCGAGCTCGGCTTCCTGCTGGAGCTGGCCGAGGTCACCGTCGTCGGCGCGCTGAACCGCAAGGAATCCCGCGGCGGGCACGCCCGGGAGGACTACCCCAACCGCGACGACACCAACTACATGCGCCACACCATGGCCTACAAGGACGGACCGGATCTGATCTCGGACATCCGGTTGGACTACAAGCCGGTGGTGCAGACCCGCTACGAGCCGATGGAACGGAAGTACTGACATGACTGCTTCGGTCATCGAAAAGCCCGAAACCGGCGGCCCGGACCTTCCTCCCGTGCCCGACGGCGCGGTCATGGTCACCCTCAAGATCGCCCGGTTCAACCCGGACAGTCCCGACGACGCCGGCTACCAGAGCTACCGGGTCCCGTGTCTGCCCTCGGACCGGCTGCTCAACCTGCTGCACTACGCGAAGTGGTACCTGGACGGCACCCTGACGTTCCGCCGGTCCTGCGCGCACGGCGTGTGCGGATCCGATGCCATGCGCATCAACGGGGTGAACCGGCTGGCGTGCAAGGTGCTGATGCGCGACCTGCTGCCCAAGAAGGCCTCCAAGCCGCTGACCATCACCATCGAACCGATCCGCGGCCTGCCCGTGGAGAAGGACCTCGTGGTGAACATGGAGCCGTTCTTCGACGCCTACCGCGCGGTGAAGCCGTTCCTGATCGCCAGCGGCAACGCCCCCACCAAGGAGCGCATCCAGAGCGCCACCGACCGGGCCCGCTACGACGACACCACCAAGTGCATCCTGTGCGCCTGCTGCACCACGTCGTGCCCTGTCTACTGGAGTGAAGGGTCCTACTTCGGGCCCGCCGCGATCGTCAACGCGCACCGGTTCATCTTCGATTCGCGCGACGAGGGCGCCGCCGAGCGCCTGGACATCCTCAACGAGGTCGACGGGGTGTGGCGCTGCCGCACCACCTTCAACTGCACCGAGGCCTGCCCGCGTGGCATCCAGGTGACCCAGGCGATCCAAGAGGTCAAGCGCGCCTTGATGTTCGCGCGCTAGGTTTTTTGGCCGACGAGTGTTGGCTTGTGTGCGAGGTTCTTCGGAAACTTGGCACACAAGCCAACTTTCGTTTCAGCAGGGGGCACCTGCGGCCCGTAGTGCGGCGAGCGTACGTCCGATCACACTGGCCTGCCGGTACCGCATGAGGTCTGCGCCCACCCTGACGATGCGCCAGCCGAGGTCCCGGTACGCCACATCCTGATCGATGTCGCGGGCGCGTTGCTGCGGGTCCGTCCAGTGCTGCACGCCGTCGTACTGCACGCCGACCTTCCACTGCGGCCAGCCCATATCGAGGCGCCCGACGAAGAACCCGTGGTCGAACACCTCGATCTGCGTGTGCGACGGACGCAGGCCCTCCGCGGTCAGCAACAGCCTGAGCCTGGTCTCCTGGGGTGATTCGGCGCCGGGATCGGCGAGATCGAGAACCTGGCGCAGGTCGACGGTGCCTCGGACGCCCTTGTGCCGGACCAACAAAGCCTCGACGTCGACGATCTTCAGGTCGGTGGCTTGCAGGAGGGCGTCGACGCGGATGACGGCGGTGGTGATTCCTTTCCGGCGACCCAGGTCGAAGGCGGTGCGTGCCGGTGTCGTCGCCGCGATACCCCGGACCGGTGCCACCTCATCGGGCCAGAGCTCGTCGCTGTGAATGAGAATGCCCGGCGGCCCGGAACGGCTGGCCTGATTGAGCTCGGCCGGTTCTGTCGCATCGATCCACTTGGATCCGTGCAGAGCCGCGGCCGAAAGGCCCGCGGCGACACCGCGCCGCCCCGACCACAGCCACGCGGCTTTCGCCTTGTCCGCCGGTGTGAGCGTCGTCCCGCGCCGCGTATAGACGTTGCGGTGGATCGGGTCGTATTGCGTGCGCAGCTGGTAGCGATTGACCGTGCCGGCCGCTATCGCCTCGGAGCCCAGGAACACCACGCAGGTTCAGACGCAGCGGGGCCGGGTTCGGTTCCACCCGAAACCAGTGTTGCCCTGTGTGCGACGAATCGCCCGGATCTGACACACGAGGCGACATTCGTCAGGTCTTGGGTTCGGGTTCGGGTTCTGATTCGAATTGCAGATCAAGCTCGGGTTGGGGTTCGGGTTCGTTCTCCCGGGTCCGCTCGGCGACCTGCTCGTCGTAGTAGCGGATGATGACCGCCACCGCCGCGGCCACCGGGACGGCCAGGAAAGCGCCGATCACACCGAAGGTGGACGCGCCCAGTGTGACGGCCAGCAGCACGATCACCGCGTGCAGGTTCATCGACTTGGACTGCAGCCAGGGCTGCAGCACGTTGCCCTCCAGCTGCTGCACCGCGACGATGATGCCCAGCACGATCAGGGCGACGATGGGGCCGTTGGCGACCAGCGCGATCAACACCGCAAGACCGCCGGCGACGAACGCACCGACGATCGGGACGAAACCACCGATGAAGGTGACGATGGCCAACGCGTAGGCCAGCGGCACCCCGAGGACCACCAGCCCGATCCCGATGAGCACGGCGTCGACGAAACTGACCAGCGCCTGGGTGCGGATGAAGCCGCCGAGTGTCAACCAGATGCGTTGCAGCACCTCGGCCAGGTGCGGTGCGGAGGGATGCCCGACGGAGCGCCGCAACCACGGGATGAACTGCGGCCCGTCCTTGAGCAGAAAGAACACCACGACGATGGTCGTGAAGACCGTCACCAGCGCCGATGTTGCCGCGCCCACCCCGGTGAACACGCCCGAGGCGATCTGGGAG
>NZ_JBFUKN010000162.1:0-4926 GCF_056400845.1 Mycobacterium sp. P4_H6
GGCCGGACGCGCGGCGGCCAGTTTCGCCTGTGCCGCGCTGCGTTCGGCGCTCAGCCGGTCCAGCTCGGCCTGCTGCGAACCGAAGACCTTCTGCGCCTCGGTCAGGCTGGCCACCGCGGCGTCCTGGCTCGATTGCGCGGCGGCAGCGGCGTTGTCGGCGTCCTGCTTGGCCAGCCGGGCCGCGGACTCCCGGTTGACCTGATCGGTGCGGGCCCGCTGCAGATCGGACATCACCTGCTGCGAGYTGATGGCCATCGCCTGACCGGCCGCCGCCGTGCGCAGCGCGTCGGCCGGGTCGCTGGCGGTGAGGTAGGAGGCGGCGGGCCCGTTGACGTACGCGGCGACCGCGTAGGTGTCGAACCGCTTCTGCGCGTCGGCAATTGCCGCATTGGCATCGGCCACGCTGCGCTGGCTCGCGTCGACCTGCTGCTGTGCCGCGAGCGCGGCGTCGCGGGCGTCCTGCACCCCGACAAGCGCCTTGTTGACGCTCTCCTGCTGGCTCTGCACGGAGGCGCCCAGGTCCTGCAGTCGCTGGTTGGCATCGGCCACGGCGGCGACGAGGGCGGCCACGCCCTCGGGACCGACCGGCTCGGCGATCGCGACAGGCCCGGTGATCGGGCCGTTCGGGACAACGCTCGCGAACAGGATCCCCAACGACAACGGGACCGCGCAGACTCGCCCGTAATTCCGGGAGGCGGAGGCGCCAGGGGTGCGTCTCATTCGACTCAAGTCTCCTAGGGCTCAACGCGAACGGTGTTGGCACAACATCACTTGCGTGCCATGAGTCACAGGAATCACACCTGCATCACGAGCACTGTTTGCACCGTACGTCACATCACGCGCTAAAGAAACTTTAGTAACAAATTACATGAATGTAATTGAATCGAGCGTTATCGAATGGTGATATTCGAATTCGCGATCAAATGTTCGACGATTAGTCGGCGGGCACGGCGGGAGGCACGTCAGCAACGGCTCGCTTGGCAYGAACCTGCAGCATGCGTGTGAATACCGCCGCCACCGCAACGCCGAGAACAACCACGATGGTAAACGGCATCCAGGGAAAGTCGGGGCTCTGCAACTCCGCCACGAAATTCATCGACGATTGCACCGGATCCCCGGTTTTCGCCAGATCCTGACCGGCCTCCAGCGTGACCCGGTCAAATACCGGACTGAAGGTCCCCGCATAGGACGGACTGACGGCCAGCACCGTCGATCCCGGGTAGGCCGTACCCACCTCGGTGGCGATGTCGCGCAGCGGAGTGTCGATGGGCGGGTTGGTCTCGACGACGACGATCTTCAGGTCGATGCCGTCCTGGCCGGCCTCGGCGACCACCTGCCGCAGAGCGGCGATATCGGTACCCGCGGGCGCACTCACTCCGCCATCGCCGACCTGCGCCTCGACCACGGTCATGTCCACGTCGGGCGGAATGTAGCCCGGCAGGTGCGGGAGTTCGTGCGGTCCGGTCACACAGGCACCGTACCGTCGCCCCAACCGCAGGGCCGCACCCGACTCACGGGTCGTCACCGCGAAGTGATTCCGGCGTGATCTACGTGCACATCCCACGATCTGGCCATCCGGGTCGCACCGGGCGGGCAACTGGAGAAGACTGGACCCGACCCGCAGCGCCTTGCAGGACAAGCGTACTGTTAGGATCATTGACGCCGTCGACACAGCCCGTCGCGGCAAGATCTAGCCGGGAGTTGATGTGAGCAGCACAGATTCGGTCAATTCGTTTGGAGCCCGCGACACGCTGACCGTCGGGGACAACAGTTATGAGATCTACCGCCTCGACGCGGTCCCCGGAACCGAGAAACTTCCCTACAGCCTCAAGGTGCTGGCCGAGAACCTGCTTCGCACCGAAGATGGCGCCAACATCACCAAGGAACACATCGAGGCGATCGCCAACTGGGATCCCTCCGCCGATCCGAGCATCGAGATCCAGTTCACCCCGGCCCGTGTGGTGATGCAGGACTTCACCGGCGTGCCCTGCGTCGTCGACCTGGCCACCATGCGTGAGGCCGTCGCCGCACTCGGCGGCGACCCGGACAAGGTGAACCCGCTGTCACCCGCCGAACTCGTGATCGACCACTCGGTGATCCTGGACGTATTCGGCAACGCCGGTGCCTTCGAGCGCAACGTCGAACTCGAATACGAGCGCAACGGTGAGCGCTACCAGTTCCTGCGTTGGGGCCAGGGTGCTTTCGATGACTTCAAGGTCGTGCCGCCCGGCACCGGCATCGTGCACCAGGTCAACATCGAGTACCTGGCGCCGACCGTCATGGTCCGCAACGGCAAGGCCTACCCGGACACCTGCGTCGGCACCGACAGCCACACCACCATGGTCAACGGCCTGGGCGTGCTGGGCTGGGGCGTCGGCGGCATCGAGGCCGAGGCCGCCATGCTCGGCCAGCCCGTCTCGATGCTCATCCCCCGCGTGGTCGGTTTCAAACTGACCGGCGAGATCAAGCCCGGCGTGACCGCCACCGACGTGGTGCTGACCGCCACCGACATGCTGCGCAAGCACGGCGTCGTCGGCAAGTTCGTCGAGTTCTACGGCAAGGGTGTGGCCGAGGTGCCGCTGGCCAACCGCGCCACCCTGGGCAACATGAGCCCCGAATTCGGTTCCACCGCAGCCATTTTCCCGATCGACGAAGAGACGATCAAGTACCTGCGACTCACCGGCCGCAGCGATGAGCAGCTCGCGCTGGTCGAGGCCTATGCCAAGGAGCAGGGCATGTGGCACGACCCGGAGAAGGAGCCCGTCTTCTCCGAGTACATCGAACTGGACCTGTCCACCGTGGTGCCGTCCATCTCGGGCCCCAAGCGCCCGCAGGACCGCATCGAGCTCACCGACGCCAAGACCGCGTTCCGCAAGGACATCCACAACTACGTCGAAGAGAACTACCCCACCCCCGAGTCCAAGCTGGACGAGGCGGTCGACGAGTCCTTCCCCGCCAGCGACTCGGTGTCACTGTCTTTCGCCGACGACGGTGCCGTCGATGCGCGGCCGTCCGCTGCCAACGGCAGCGAGGGCCGGCCGTCCAAGCCGGTGCAGGTGAGTTCCGCCGAGCGCGGTGACTTCGTCCTCGACCACGGCGCCGTCGTCGTCGCGGGCATCACGTCCTGCACCAACACCTCGAACCCCACCGTCATGATCGGCGCCGCGCTGCTGGCCAAGAAGGCCGTCGAGAAGGGTCTGACCTCCAAGCCGTGGGTGAAGACCAACATGGCGCCCGGCTCGCAGGTCGTCACCGACTACTACAACAAGGCCGGCCTGTGGCCGTACCTGGAGAAGCTCGGTTACTTCCTCGGTGGCTACGGCTGCACCACCTGCATCGGCAACACCGGCCCGCTGCCCGATGAGATCTCGGCGGCGATCAACGAGAACGACCTGTCGGTCACCGCGGTGCTCTCGGGCAACCGCAACTTCGAGGGCCGCATCTCCCCCGACGTGAAGATGAACTACCTGGCCTCGCCGCCACTGGTCATCGCCTACGGCATCGCCGGCACCATGGACTTCGACTTCGAGGCCGATCCGCTGGGCACCGATCACGACGGTAACGACGTCTTCCTCAAGGACATCTGGCCGACCGCCGCCGAGATCGAGGAGACCATCGCCTCCTCGATCGACCGGAAGATGTTCGTCGACAGCTACGCCGATGTCTTCAAGGGTGACGAGCGCTGGCGTTCGCTGCCGACACCGGAGGGCAACACCTTCGAGTGGGACGACAAGTCCACCTACGTGCGCAAGCCTCCCTACTTCGACGGCATGCCCGCCGACCCGGAGCCGGTCAACGACATCACCGGCGCCAGAGTGCTTGCCCTGCTGGGTGACTCGGTGACCACCGACCACATCAGCCCGGCCGGTGCCATCAAGCCGGGCACCCCGGCGGCACAGTACCTGGACTCGCACGGCGTGGAGCGCAAGGACTACAACTCACTGGGCTCACGCCGCGGCAACCACGAGGTGATGATCCGCGGCACCTTCGCCAACATCCGGCTGAAGAATCAGCTGCTCGATGATGTGTCGGGCGGCTACACCCGCGACTTCACCCAGGAGGGTGGCCCGCAGGCGTTCATCTACGACGCGTCGGAGAACTACCAGGCCGCGGGCATCCCGCTGGTGGTGCTGGGCGGCAAGGAGTACGGATCGGGTTCCTCGCGGGACTGGGCGGCCAAGGGCACCAGCCTGCTGGGTGTGCGTGCGGTGATCACCGAATCCTTCGAGCGCATCCACCGGTCGAACCTGATCGGTATGGGCGTCATCCCGCTGCAGTTCCCCGCCGGCGAGTCGGCGGCCTCGCTGAAGCTGGACGGCACCGAGACCTTCGACATCGCCGGTATCACCGCGCTCAACGAGGGCAAGACGCCGAAGACGGTCAAGGTGACCGCCACGAAGGAAGACGGCAGCAAGGTGGAGTTCGACGCCGTGGTGCGCATCGACACCCCCGGCGAGGCGGACTACTACCGCAACGGCGGCATCCTGCAGTACGTGCTGCGCAACATGCTCAAAGCGAACTAGGCAAAAGGCAGGACTCGGGACATAAGGGCAACGGGTACACCGTGCCACGGGTAACCGACGACCATCTGGCCGCGCGCCGCCGCCAGATCCTCGACGGCGCCCGGCGCTGCTTCGCCGAGTACGGATACGAGAAGGCGACCGTGCGGCGGCTCGAACACACCATCGGGCTGTCGCGCGGCGCCATCTTCCATCACTTCCGTGACAAGGACACGCTGTTCTTCGAACTGGCCCGCGAGGATGCCGAGCGGATGGCGGACGTCGCCGCCCGCGAAGGTCTGATCCAGGTGATGCGTGACCTGCTGGCCGCGCCCGACCAGTTCGACTGGTTGGTCACGCGGCTGGAAATCGCCCGCAAACTGCGCAATGACCCTGCGTTCCATCAGGGTTGGGCGGAGCGTTCGGC
>NZ_JBFUKN010000163.1:0-4456 GCF_056400845.1 Mycobacterium sp. P4_H6
GATCTGGGAGCTGCTCGAGTTCAGTTGGTCGTTGATCGCGGTGACGGCCGAATCGAGTTGCGCCTGACTGATGTTCAGCGGCGGCCCGCCGAGCCAGTCGCGGACCTGCACCACACCGGCGGTCGCCTGCTCGGCCAGTTCGGTGGACTGCTCCACGATGGCAGGCGCCACCGCGGCGATCAGGCCGCCGATCACGGCCAAGCCGACCAGCAGCATGATCAGCGCCGCCGCGGCCGGCGGCAGCCCCTTGGACCGCATCCACCGCACCGGCGGCCACAGCACCGTGCACAGCACCACCGCCAGTGCGACGGGCAGGATGATCACCCATGTCTCGCCGACGACCCAGGCGAGAATCCACAGCAGCGCGGACACCGCGACGATCTGCACCGAGACCGTGGCGGCCGATCGAAGATGCGTCCCGAATACCGAGCCACGGCTCGGCGCTATGTCAGTCACGCTTCCCTCTCTACCCGCCGACGGCCGGTTCGAACGACTTCTGGTGTCACAATCTCGCAGGCTGCCTCGTCTCACCGGTATGACCACGAGAATCGCTCCGCTAGCCCCCAACGATGCCGGCCTGTTGACCCGGATGATGTACCGCTACGCCAAGCGGCGGTTCGGTGAGGTGCCCGAGCCGTTCGCCGTCGCGGCCCATCACCCGCGCCTGCTGATCGCCAACGGTGTGCACGAGACGCTGCTGCAGGCCGGATCGAAGAAACTGCCGACCAGCGTCCGCGAGCTCGCCGTGTTCTGGACCGCCCGCACCGTCGGCTGCTCCTGGTGCGTGGACTTCGGCGCCATGCTGCAGCGGCTTGACGGCCTGGACGTCGACCGGCTCAAACACATCGACGACTACGCGACGTCGGCGTCGTTCAGCGATGACGAGCGCGCCGCGATCGGCTACGCCGACGCCATGACCACCGACCCGCACGCCGTGACCGACGAGCAGGTGGCCGATCTGCGGCGGCGGTTCGGTGACGACGGCGTGATCGAGCTGACGTATCAGATCGGGGTGGAGAACATGCGGGCCCGGATGTACTCGGCGCTGGGCATCACCGAGCAGGGCTTCAGCTCCGGGGACGCCTGCCGAGTGCCGTGGGCGACTGACTAACTGCGCAGCGGAGACGCGGTGAACTTGTCCGGGTTCGCGATATCCCATACCGCGCAGACTTTTCCGTCCCGGATTGTCATCGCGGTGATCCGCGGCATCAGCTCGGGGTAACCGTCGACGGCGGGGGCCCCCGGGGTGTAGGCGCCGAGCTGACCGTTGATCAGGGCGAGCTGATTGCCCGCGAGCCAGTTCGGCCCGTACCGGGCGGCCAGCCCGAACAGGAACCGCGCCACCTTGTCCGGGCCGTGAATGACGCGCGCCGCCGTGGGGGCCCGGCGATTGGAGTCGCCGGTGAACGTCACATCCGGGTGCAGCAGCCGGACGACGGCATCCAGGTTCCCTTCCGCCAGTGCGGCCATCAACAAGCCGGCCGCCTCGTTGTGGGTGTCATCGGAGGCCGAGGGCGCGGCGTGCTCCACGGCGCGGCGCGCCCGTGAGGCCAGCTGGCGAGCGGCGGCGGCGCTGACGTCGAGCACGTCGGCGATGTCACCGAACGGGACGCCGAAACCGTCGTGGAGCACGAAGGCCACCCGCTGATCCGGGGTCAGCCTTTCCAGCACCACCATCGCCGCGAACCGGGCGTCCTCGCCCGCCACGACGGCCGCCAGCGGATCGTCACGCTCGAAGCCGGTCACCACCGGCTCGGGCAGCCACTCCCCCACGTAGGTCTCGCGCCGGTGGCTGGCCGAACGCAGCCGGTCCAGTCCCAGCCGGCTCACCACCGTGGTCAGCCAGGCACGCAGATCGACGATGTCGTCGCCGGCGCCGCGCCACCGCAGCCAGGCATCCTGCACGATGTCTTCGGCGTCGGCGTAGGTCCCGGTGAGCCGGTAGCCGACGGCCAGCAGATGCGGTCGGAGCTCCTCGAATTCTCCGGCCCGGGCGCTCGCGGTCATACGCCGAGTCTAGGACCGCCGCGGACGGGCCCAAAGAAGCGATTCCGTCGTCGTGTTACCTCAAAGAAAACCTTTTCGTCGTATCTGCACGCACCAACGACGGAAACCGTATATTTCTGCAAATGGCAATTGCGGAACAGCCGGCACCAGTGACCACCGACAAGGGTCTGCAAGCCGGCGCGCTCGGTCTGGTCGGCAATGTGGTGATCGGACTCGCCGCGGTGGCGCCGGCGTACAGCCTGGCCGCCACGTTGGGCTATGTGGTGCTCAACGTCGGAGATAAGGCACCGGCGATGTTCGTGCTGGCCTTCATCCCGATGCTGCTGGTCGCGTTCGCCTACAAGGAGTTGTCCCAGGACACCCCGGACTGCGGAACGACATTCACCTGGGCCACCAAGGCATTCGGACCCTGGATCGGCTGGATCGGCGGGTGGGGCCTGGCGGTATCGGCGATCATCGTGCTGGCCAACGTCGCCGAGATCGCCGCGGTGTATCTCTTCAAGTTCCTCGGCCAGGACGCACTGGCCGAGAACCTCTGGGCCAAGGTGGCTCTCGGTTCGTTCTTCATCATCTCGATGACCTTGGTGAGCGCGCGCGGGGTCTCGGTGTCGGAGAAGATGCAGAACGTCCTGATCGCCATCCAGTTCGGCGTGTTGGTCATCGCCAGCATCTGGGCGTTGATCCGGGTGTTCAGCGGCACCGCGGGCGCCCAGGCCGTCAGCCCGCAACTGTCCTGGCTCTGGCCGTCCGGCCTGGATGTGTCGTCGATCGCGGCGGCGATCATCCTCTGCGTCTTCATCTACTGGGGCTGGGACGCCTGCCTCGCCGTCGGCGAAGAAACCAAGAACCCCGGCAAGACGCCCGGCATCGCCGCGGTCATCACGACGCTGATCCTGGTCTGCACGTACGTGTTGGTGGCCTACGCGGTGCAGTCGTTCTCCGGTTTCAGCGTGGTGGGGATCGGCCTCAACAACCCCAACAACACCGATGACGTGCTGACCGTGCTCGGCGGGCCGGTGGGCGGACCGATCCTGGCGTCGCTGCTGCTGCTCACCGTGTCGGTGTCGGCGCTGTCGTCCACCCAGACCACCATCCTGCCGACCGCCCGCGGCACGCTGTCGATGGCGGTGTACGAGGCGCTGCCCAAGCGCTTCGCCAGCGTCCACCCCAAGTACATGACGCCCGCGTTCGGCACCATCGTGATGGGTTGCATGGCGCTGTTCTTCTACCTGGTGCTGACGTTCCTTTCCGAGAACGCACTCGCCGACTCGGTGGCCTCGCTGGGCCTGGCGGTGGCGTTCTACTACGGCATCACCGCTTTCGCCTGCGTCTGGTACTTCCGCAGGACACTGTTCTCCTCGGCTCGAAACCTGTTCTTCCGGGGCATCTTCCCGCTGCTGGGCGGGCTGGCGATGGCGGTGGCCTTCGGCATCAGCGCCAAGGACATGATGGCGCCGGACTACGGCTACACCGCCTTCGGACCCATCGGCGGCGTGTTCGTGCTCGGCGTCGGCATGCTGGTGCTCGGCATTCCGCTGATGCTGGCGTGCTTCGCCGTCGGCACCAAGCGCTTCTTCCGCGGCGAGACACTCAACGCCGGTACCGAAGTCAAAGTCCCCGATGTGTACTGATACGAAAGAACAGGCTGCACAATGCATCTGACTGTCGGATATCTGGCGACACCGACCGGCGACGACGGTGTCGCCCTGGCCGCCGCGCTGGCCCGTACCTTCGGCGCCGACGTGGACGTCGTCCTGGTGGTGCGCGAAGAGTTTCCCGACGGCCATCCCGGACGCGGTCAGTATCAGGAGTTCCTGCTCGAACGCGGGCAGGAGTGGATCGCCAAGGCGGTGTCGAACCTCGCCGGTGTGGCGAAGTCGGTCAAAGCCAATGTCCTGGTGGGCGAATCGTTCGCCGAGACATTGCTGCAATTCGCCGAGACACACGAATCCGACCTCATCGTGGTCGGCGGCGCCCGCGACGGATTCTTCGGCGGGCATGTGATCGGCCCGGTGTCGAGTGCGCTGCTGCACAGCTCGACGATCCCCGTCGCGCTGGCTCCGCGCGGCTATGCCGACGACGCGCCCGAACGTATCGAAGCCATCACCGCCGCGGTGCCCAGCAAGGTCGGCGACGACAATCCGTTGCCCTTTGCCATCACCCTGGCCAGTGCGGCCAATCTTCCCATCCGGATGGTCTCGCTGGTGTCGGCCGAAAACCTCGCCGAGGCCGCCGATCTCGAGGATCTGCGGGCAATGCAGATCAGCGCCGCCCGGCAGAACCTGACCGTGGCCGCCCGCGCCCTGCCCGATTCACCCGATATCGAATCCCTGGTGGCCGAGGGGATGACGCTGGAGTCCGCGCTCAAGAAGCTCAACTGGGATGACACCGACGTGCTGGTGGTCGGCTCCAGCCGGTTCGCCGCGCCCAAACGCATCTTCCTGGGCTC
>NZ_JBFUKN010000164.1:0-4242 GCF_056400845.1 Mycobacterium sp. P4_H6
GCCGCCCGGCGCCCCCGTGCCGCCGGCCGCCCCGCTGCCCCCGGGTGCACCCCTGCCTCCGGGCGTGCCGCCCCCACCGGCCGACCCGAACGCACCGCCCGTCGATCCGAACGCTCCGCCGCCGCCACCGGCTCCGGAGCCGGGCCGCGTCAACAACGCTCCCGGCGGCTTCAGTTACCTGCTGCCCGAGGGGTGGAAGGTGGCCGACGCCACCCAGCTGTCCTACGGCCAGGCGCTGCTGACCAAGATCCCGCCGCCGGGAACCGAACAGCCGCCGAACGACACCAGCGTGCTGCTGGGTCGGCTCGACATGAAGCTCTTCGCCGGTTCCGAAGCCGACAACGCCAAGGCGGCCGCCCGTCTGGCCTCCGATATGGGCGAGTTCTTCATGCCGTTCCCGGGGACCCGCCTCGGCCAGGAGACCACACCGCTGACAGCGGGCGATCTCACCGGCACCGCGTCCTACTACGAGGTGAAGTTCACAGACACCACCAAGCCGACCGGCCAGATCTGGGCCGGTGTGGTCGGTGCGCCCGCGGCGGCCGCACGCGGCCAGCGCGCACCCGAGCGCTGGTTCGTGGTGTGGCTCGGTACCGCCAACAACCCGGTGGACAAGGCTGCTGCGACGGCGCTGGCCCAGTCGATCAAGCCGTGGAGCCCGCCGCCCCCGCCGCCGCCGCCGGACCCGAATGCACCCCCGCCGCCGCCGGACCCGAACGCACCTCCGCCCGACCCCAACGCGCCGCCGCCGCGGCCCGGAGTCGGTGTTCCGGTCCCGGTCGATCCGAACAGCGCCCCCGGGATGCTGCCGGCCTAGTCGCCACGACCGTCGCCATGTCGCCCTGAGCGCCGCAGCGCGGATACATATCCGCAGCGGCTCCCTCAGGGCGACATTGCGTTGTCATGGTCGTGGCGGCGATGGACGATCGTGCCCATTTCTTGGGCATGATCGTTACCCGGGCCGGGTACACCGGATGACATCCCGGCCGCACGGTCGGGAGTCCCGCACACGGGTCACCTAGGCAGGAGTTCACTGATGGACATGCTGGCCGCTACGGAGTTTCTCGCCCGCTCCTCCACGCAGACAAGCGTGGGCTGGATCGGTTACATCATCATCGGCGCCATCGCCGGGTGGATCGCCGGAAAGATCGTCAAGGGCGGTGGATCCGGCATCTTGATGAACATCGTCATCGGCATCGTGGGTGCGTTGATCGGTGGTTTCCTGCTCAGCTTCTTCCTGGACACCGCGGGCGGCGGCTGGTGGTTCACGCTGTTCACCGCGGTGCTGGGCTCGGTGATCCTGTTGTGGATTGTGGGCCTGGTGACCAGGAAGAAGGTCTAGCGGCTACCGGCACATTGGCGCCGCGCTCAGGTGGACGCGTGCCACACGAGCGCGGCGGCCAGTGCGCCCATGCCGTTCAATGACCAGTGCAGCGCGATCGGCGCGAGCAGACTGCCACTGCGCCGCCGCAACCAGGTGAACACGAATCCGGCCGCGGCCGTGGCGATCACCGCGCCGACGACACCGGCCACCATGCCGAAAACACCGCCACCGAGGATGCGGGAGAACCCGACATTGCCGCTGGTGAGTCCGAACGAGCTGGCGATGTGCCACAGGCCGAACAACAGTGAGCCGGCGGCGGCCACACCGCGGACCCCCCAGGCGCGGTCGAGCGCACCGTGCAGCACACCGCGGAAGGCCAGTTCCTCCGGAATGACCGTCTGCAGCGGGATGATCACCATCGAGGCGATCAGTGCGCCCGACAGCGTCGCGTAGTGGTTGTTCATGAACATCGGGCGCGTCCACGGCAGCAGCGCGCCGATCGCGATGACCATCAGCACGATTCCCACGACGACGGCGGCGTAGCCGGCACCCGAGCGCCACTGCTCCCGGCCCAGACCGAGTTCGGACCAGCCCAGCCCGCGGGAGCGCACCAGGATCACCAGGCCGACCGCGGCGGCGGGCACGATCACGACATTGGCCCACGGCGTGGTGAAATGTGCCACCAGATTGGTGAGCGCGAGCACCACCACGACGATGCCCACATCGACGTAGACCCGGAAATGGTGCAACGCCGACAGCTGCCCAACCAGGGGATGGGCAGGCATTTCGAGCGGTGCAGCCACCGCGGCGGCGTCAGACATTGTCTGTAAGTGTACGTGCCGTGGTTGTCTACCTAAGTTAGCGAACTGACACGCTATGGTGTCGAGCGTGCTGAGGATGATGCGGTGACGGCGCAGGGGCCCCTGTTGGGTGGCGTGCGGGTGCTCGACCTCACGGGTGCCGATGGCGCGGCGATCACCCGGCTGCTGGCCGATCTGGGTGCCGATGTGCTCAAGATCGCGCTGCCCGGCGACGACCGCGACCGGCACACCGCGCCGCTGGTGGGTGCCACCAGCGTGCCGTTCACCTTGGACAATGCCAACAAGCGCTGCGCGACGCTGGATCCGGCCGAAGAGGCCGACCGGCGCCGGTTCGACGAACTGGTCGCCGGCGCCGACATCCTCGTGGCCGACGGGAATCGCCTGACCGGTGCTTTCGGCACCTCCTGCGCCGACCTCGCCGACCGTCATCCCGACCTGGTGGCGCTGTCGGTCACCGATTTCGGCGCAGACGGCCCCTATCGGTCCTGGCTGGGCACCGACGCGGTGTTCTACGCGATGTCCACCGCGCTGTCGCGGTCCGGCCCGGCCACCGGGACACCGGTGCTGCCGCCGATCGGTATCGCGTCGGCCACGGCCGCGGCGCAGGCGGCGTGGGCGGTGCTGGCCGCCTACTACCACCGGCTGCGTCACGGCGGCGGTGACTACATCGACTTCTCCCGGTTCGAGGCCGTGGTGCAGGCCCTCGATCCGCCGTTCGGGTCGCAGGGACAGGCCGCGTCCGGGCTGAAGCGCTCCGGCGGTTGGCGCGGCCGCCCGCGCAACCAGCAGATCTACCCGACGTTCCCGTGCCGCGACGGGTACGTGCGCATCTGTCTGCTCTCGGCGCGGCAATGGCGCGGGATGCGGGCCTGGCTCGGTGAACCCGAGGAGTTCAGCGGGCCCGAATTCGATTCGATCGCGGCGCGATTCGCCGCATCCACACAGCTGAACGCGGCGATCGGGGCATTGTTCGCCGCCGAGTCCATGGCCGATCTGGTGGCGCAGGGACAGTCGCGGGGCGTGCCGATCGCCGCGGTGCAGACGCCGGCCGAAGCGCTGGCCTCCGACCACTTCCGCGCCGTGGGCGCCCTGGCACCGTTGCCGGTGGCCGGGGGCGGCACCGTGACGGTGCCGGTCGGCCCGTTCGTCGTCGACGGCGCCCACCGCGGTATGACCGCCCCGCCGGCCGAGGGCGCGGCCCCGGAGTGGCTGGGCCCGACCAACGCACTGGGCCGGCCGCGCAAGAACKGGCGGCGACCGTTCGACGGACTGCGGATCCTGGATCTCGGGGTGATCGTCGCCGGCGGTGAACTCGGCCGGTTGTTCGCCGACCTGGGAGCCAGGGTCGTCAAGGTGGAGAGCGCCGCCTACCCCGACGGGCTGCGCCAGACCGCACCGGGGCAGGCGATGAGTTCGTCCTGGGCGCTGACCCACCGCAACGAACTGAGCTTCGGGGTGGACCTGCGCCGGCCCGAAGGTGCCGAGATCTTCGGCAGGCTGGTGGGCAGGACCGATGCGGTGTTCGCCAACTTCAAGCCGGGAACACTTGCTGCACTGGGCTTCTCCTACGACGCGCTGCGGAGGTTGAATCCCACGGTGGTGCTGGCCGAGAGCAGCGCCTTCGGGGACACCGGCCCATGGAGCGACCGGATGGGTTACGGCCCACTGGTGCGTGCCACCACCGGCGTCACGCGGTTGTGGCGGGGCGTGGGCGCCGAGAAGGACCAATTCTCGCAGTTTTTCGATGCGACCACGATCTTCCCCGATCACGTGGCAGCCAGGATCACCGCGATCGCCACCCTCGCCGCATTGATTCGCCGGGAACGCACCGGAACCGGTGCGCACGTGCACATCTCGCAGGCCGAGGTCGCGGTCAATCAACTTGCTGTGGCATATGTCGCCGAGGCTGCGGCGCAGGCCGGTCTGCCGCTCACCGAGGATCCGGCCGTGCACGCGGTCTGCCCGTGCGCCGGGGATGACGAATGGTGCGTCGTCTCGGTGCGCCACCAGGCCGACCGCGACGCACTGGCGGCGCTCATCGGAATCGACCTGCCCGCCGACGGCACCGCACTGACCGCCATCCTCGGGGCCTACACC
>NZ_JBFUKN010000165.1:0-3957 GCF_056400845.1 Mycobacterium sp. P4_H6
AGCCTGCGTCGACGAACAAGGTGCTCACCACCGCGGCCGCCCTGCTGACCCTGGACCGTGACGCGACGCTGACCACCCGGGTGGTCGCCGGTGACCGGCCCGGTGTGGTGGTGCTGCACGGCGGCGGGGACCCGACGCTGTCGGCCGTTGCCGCCGACAAGCGCACCTGGTACAAAGGCGCTGCCCGGATCAGCGACCTGGCCGGGCAGGTCCGGGAGAACGGCACCCGCGTCACCGCCGTGCAGGTCGACCTCGGTGAGTACAGCGGGCCGACGATGGCGCCGGGGTGGGATCCGCTGGACATCGACGGCGGCGATATCGCCCCGATCGAATCGGTGATGCTCGACGGCGGTCGAACCCAGCCGGTCTCGCCCGAATCGCGACGGTCCCGGACACCGGGCCTGGACGCCGGTCGCGCGCTGGCCACCGCACTCGGTGTGGACCCGGCCACCGTCACCGTGACATCGATCTCGTCGGACGCCGAGGAACTCGCCGAGGTGCACTCGCCCCCGCTCATCGAGCGGCTGCGCCAGATGATGAACGAGTCCGACAATGTGATGGCCGAGTCGATCGGCCGCGAGGTGGCCGCCGCGCTGAACCGTCCGCAGAGTTTCGACGGGGCGGTGCAGGCGGTGCTCGGCCAGTTGCGCGGCGCCGGCGTGGACACCGCCAACGCCACCCTGCTGGACTCCAGCGGGCTGTCGGTGGACAACCGGCTCACCGCGCTGACCCTGGACGGTGTCATCGCCGCCGCGGTCGGTGCGGACCAGCCGCAGCTGCGCCCGCTGGTGGACCTGTTGCCCATCGCCGGCGGCAGCGGCACCCTGTCCAACCGGTACCTGGACACCGATGAGGGCCGGGAGTCGGCGGGCTGGCTGCGCGCCAAGACCGGCTCGCTCACCGGCACCAACTCGTTGGCCGGCATCGTCACCGATTCCAGCGGCCGGGTGCTGACCTTTGCGTTGATCTCGAACAACGCCGGGCCCACGGGACGCACGTCGCTGGATGCACTGGCCGCCAAATTGCGGTCCTGCGGGTGCGGCGGATGAGCGACCGGGGAGGCAGCTCGGTGGGCGGTGCGGTCGACTGGACCTTCGCCGCCGATATCGGTGCCAAGCTGAGCAGGCCCGGGCCGGCGACCACCGACTACACCCGCGATCAGGCGATCGCGCAGCTCTACGAGTCGGCCCGCTCCGCGGAATTACCGGTGCGCGAGGTGACTCACCTCAACGAGGGTGCCGAGGTCCCCGAGGCCCGGGTGATCGACCGCAAGATGTGGGTGCGCGCGGCGACGCAGTCGATGCGGGTGATGACCGGCGCTGCGGAGCAGACGTCGAAGGGGCCCGGCGGTGCGCTGACGGCCAAGGTGACCGGCGCTCAGACCGGTGCTGTGCTGGCGTTCATCTCGTCGGGGATCCTGGGGCAGTACGACCCCTTCGGCAACGACGGCGGGCAGGAGCGAAGCGACCCGGGGAGTCAGTCACGCGGGGAGCTGCTGCTGGTCTACCCGAATGTCATTGCGGTGGAACGGCAACTGCGGGTCAAGCCCGCCGACTTCCGGCTCTGGGTGTGCCTGCACGAGGTCACCCACCGGGTGCAGTTCCGGGCGAATCCGTGGCTGGCCGAACACATGTCGTCCTCGCTGGCCGTGCTGACCAATGATGGCGGCGAGCAGGTCGGCGATGTCATCGGCAGGCTCAGCGCCCATGTCCGCGCCCAGCGCGGCGGTAAGCCGGTCGACGTGAATTCGGCGGGCGTGCTCGGCTTGTTGCGCGCCGTGCAAGCCGAGCCGCAACGCGAGGCGCTGGACCGGCTGCTGGTGCTGGGCACCCTGCTGGAGGGGCATGCCGAGCACGTGATGGACGCCGTCGGGCCCGCCGTGGTGCCGACGGTGGCGACCATCCGCCGCCGGTTCGACGAACGTCGGCAACGCAAACAGCCACCGCTGCAACGCATCATCCGCACCCTGCTGGGTTTCGACGCCAAGCTCAACCAGTACACCCGGGGCAAGGTGTTCGTCGACGAGGTGGTGGCGCGGGTCGGAATGGACCGCTTCAACGTCATCTGGACCGACGCCGGCACCCTGCCCAGGCCCGATGAGATCGAAGAACCGCAGCGATGGATCGATCGGGTCCTGTAGCGCAGCTACGCGCGGTGGTCGCGGCGTTCGCCAAGGCCCGTCTCGGCGACGATGAGCGCTGGTGTGTGGGGCTCTCCGGCGGTGCGGACTCGCTGGCACTGACGGCGGTCGCCGCCCGGTTGCGGCCCACCACGGCGTTGATCGTGGATCACGGCCTGCAGGCCGACTCGGTCGCCGTCGCCGAACAGACCCACGCACAGGCCATCGCGCTCGGATGCGTTGGCGCACAGATTCTCCGGGTCGAGGTCGGATCCGCCGGGGGACCGGAGGCGGCGGCGAGAACGGCCCGCTACGCGGCACTGCAGACCGCCCGGGACGGTGCGCCGGTGCTGTTGGCGCACACCCTCGACGATCAGGCCGAGACGGTGCTGCTGGGCCTGGGCAGGGGGTCGGGCGCCCGGTCGCTGGCCGGGATGCGGGCCCACGACGCGCCCTGGTGCCGTCCGCTGCTCGGGGTGCGCCGGGCTACGACGGTGGCGGCGTGCTCCGAACTGGGTCTGACGCCCTGGCAGGATCCGCACAACAGCGACCCGCGTTTCACCCGGGTCCGGCTGCGCACCGAGGTGCTCCCGCTGCTGGAGCAGGTGCTCGGCGGTGGGGTGGCCGAGGCGCTGGCCCGCACCGCCGCTGCGCTGCGCGAGGACACCGAGGCGCTGGATGCCGCGGCCGCCGAGATCGGGATCGGGGCGGGCGCCCTGCCGATCGCCGACCTGGACGGCCTGTCCGCCGCCGTCCGGCGCCGTGTCATCCGGAGCTGGCTGCTGGCCGGGGGAGCCTGCGATCTCACCGACGCCCAGATCCGTTCCGTCGACCTTCTGGTCACGGCGTGGCGGGGTCAGGGCGGGGTCGCGGTGCCGAGCGGATTGACCCGGGAGCGTCTGTTCGCGGGCCGCCGGAACGGCGCTCTGGTGCTCTACGGTCAGCCGGTCGCCTGATCCCGGCTACGCTGTGACGGTGACTGCGGAGTTGTATCCGGGCGATATCAAGTCGGTCTTGCTGTCCGAAGACCAGATCAAGGCCAAGACCGCCGAACTGGCAGAACTGATCGCCGCGGATTTCCGCGACGGCGGGCCCGATCAGGACCTGCTGCTGATCACTGTTCTCAAGGGCGCGGTCCTGTTCGTCACGGACCTGGCCCGGGCCATCCCGGTGCCCACCCAGTTGGAGTTCATGGCGGTCAGCTCGTACGGATCCTCGACATCATCTTCGGGTGTGGTGCGCATCCTCAAGGACCTGGATCGCGATATCAACGACCGCGATGTGCTGATCGTCGAGGACATCGTCGATTCCGGGCTCACCCTGTCCTGGCTGCTGCGCAACCTCGCGACGCGGCGTCCGCGGTCGCTGAAGGTATGCACGTTGCTGCGCAAGCCTGATGCCGTGCGCGCCGATGTGGAGATCGAGTACGTCGGCTTCGACATCCCCAACGAGTTCGTGGTCGGCTACGGGCTGGACTACGCCGAGCGCTACCGCGATCTGCCCTATATCGGCACGCTGGAGCCCAAGGTCTACGAGAACCGCTAGAGGTTCTGCAGAGATGACGCTTTACTCGCGGGATGCGTCCGTCTGTGTGTATGTGGGTAACGCGTAGAACGACTTCCGAGCGTTGCCGTGCTCTAGATCAACACCTTGCGCGGGGTCTTTGGGCCGCGTAGTATCGAACACAAGTGGCGCTCCTAGTGTTCTAGTGGGCGCTTTCTTGCTGTTCAGGGTCGGTTAATACTGCAGCACAAGCGCTCTCGGCGTGTCCACGCAGAGATGAAGGACGCGCACGCGGTGTGCCTCTAGGTTTCGGGGTTACCACACCAACCTCAACC
>NZ_JBFUKN010000166.1:0-3864 GCF_056400845.1 Mycobacterium sp. P4_H6
CGCCATCATCGCGATGATCGGCTTCACCGCGGCGTGCAGCAGTGACAGCGACAAGCCCGAAGAGYCGCCCACCACGACCACGACCACGACCGAGGTCTCGGTGACCCCGACCGAGAAGTCGCTGAACCCCGGCGGCGGCGTGTTCACTCCTCCGGTGACGGCCCCGCAGCCGACCTTCGACCCCCAGCAGAACGACTGAGCGACAACTCTGAACGGGGCGGGTCCGAATTTTTCGGACCCGCCCTCAGTTCTTCTGGAACCATGAGAACGGTGCTCGCCCGCTCACTGACCGCCCTGCTCCTCATCGGAGCATTGGTGCTCGCCGTCGATCTGTACGTCGACAGGCAACGCCCCGATGACAGGCTCATCGAGGGCCCTTACGCGTCCCTGCTGGATGCGTCGATCGACCTCGGGCCGGCCCGCGAGGAGAGCATCGAGCTCACCGCCACCCTCACCGACGAATCCCAGCCCACCGCGCTGATGGACTGGGCCCGCGACCAATCACTGTCGGTGCAGTGGCGCCCAGGCGATGACTGGGTGATCGTCGAGGGACCCCCGGCCGCCGTCGAGCAGGCGTTCGACGTCTCGGTGCGCGACTACCGCGGCAGGAGAGGACAGCTCTTCTATGCCTCACCGCATCAGCCTGCAGTCCCCGAGCCGCTGCGCGGCGAAGTGTCCGAGATCGGCCGAATCCTCAGCTACACACCACATCACATGTCGCGCCCCGATCACATTCCCCTCGATGTGCCCGATCAGGGCCTGGCGCCCCAGGCACTGCTGAACACCTACAACGTCGACGATCTGAACAGGGACGGCTTCACCGGAAGAGGAGTCACCATCGTGATCTTCGCCTTCGACGGTTTCCATCAATCCGACCTGGACACGTTCAGCACCACATTCGGCCTGCCGCAGTTCACCCCCGAGGTCGTCGGCGGATCGCCCGGCGAACCGCGCGGCGAACTGTCGATGGATCTTCAAGTGGCACATGCGATTGCCCCCGATGCCCGCAAGGTCGTGGTGAACGCCCGCCCCACCGTCGAGGGTGGTGGCGGCTACCGCAAGATCGGCGAGATGCTCGAGGACACCGATCGGCAGTTCCCCGGAGCGGTGTGGAGTTTCTCGATCGGCTGGGGTTGCGACAAGCTCATCACCGCGGCCGATCTGGCTCCGGTCCGGTCCGCGCTGCGCACAGCCCAGTCCCACGGCACCACGGCCTACAACGCCAGCGGCGACCTCGCCGGCATGGAATGCCGTGGCGGACAAGACTGGTCGTCCCCGCCGAGTGAACAGGACATCGGCCTCGACTCGATCGCCTCGCTGCCCGAGATGACCAGTGTCGGCGGCACCACCCTCTCCACCGACGCCGACGGCAGGTGGGTGTCCGAGCAGACCTGGTTCGACGTCCCACTGTCGCAGGGCACCGGCGGCGGCATATCGGCGCTCTTCGACATGCCGCCCTGGCAGCGCACCGCGGCGGCCGCGGTTGCCCCGGACCGTCACAACGGCAAGCGCATGACACCGGATATCGCCGCAGTCGCCGATCCGTTCACCGGCGTGAAGATCGTGCTCAACGATCAGATGGTCGTCGGCGGCGGCACCTCACAGTCCGCCCCCATCTGGGCCGGCCTCACCGCGGTGATGAACCAGTGGTTGCTGGAGAACAACGGCTCCCTCATCGGCGATATCAACCCGTTGCTGTACCGCATCGCCCAGGGCGCCCCGCGGCCTGCCTTCCGCGATGTGACATTGGGCGGCAACGCCGTCGACAACGCAGGGCCCGGCTATGACCTGGTCACCGGACTGGGCACGCCCGATATCGACAACCTGGTGCGCAACCTGCAGATCGCACAGAGAGTGGGTGCCTGATGAGCGCTCCCGGCATGGTCGAATGCCAGGTCTGCCAGATCGACGTTCCCGCAGGCGAATACTGCGGGCTCTGCGGCGTCCCCCTGGCCGAGCACAAACGCGGTGACGGCCCGCACTGGCTGCGCGCCCGTGCGTTCAGCGCCGCCCCCGGTCAGCGTCTGCTCTCGCCGTCGCTGACCAGTTCGCTGTTCCCGCACCTGTCGCCGCGGTCACGCAAGGTGTTCCTGATGGGTCTGGTGCTGCTGGCGGTGGCGCTGACCGTCGGCACCGTGCTGCGCATGCCCGCCGCGCTCATCGCCGTCGCCTCCCTGGGCATTCCCCTGCTGTTCGCCCTCTATCTCCGCGAATCCGGTGTGTCCCGGGATATCCCGCGCAGCACGCTGATATTGACCGCGACCCTCGGAGTGGTGCTCGGCGTCGGTTGGGTGCTGTTGACCGGAGTGGCCCTGGCCCGCGCCTACGGCGTCCCGCTGGGGGCAGGCATCGCCGGCGAACGGATTCTGCGTGACGGTATCGCGATACCGGTCGGCAGCATGCTGCTCATGCAGGTGCCCGCGCTGGTGGCGCGGTTCGGGTGGCGCGGTAACCGGGAATCCCTGGACGGCTACGCCATCGGTGCACTGGGCGCCCTGACGTTCACCGCGGCGGCCACCCTCACCCGGCTGGCGCCGCAATTCACCACCGGGATGATCAACCGGGTCCGCCCGCTGGACGGGTTGCTCGTCGAGGCGGGCATCCGCGGAATCGCCGTCCCACTGACCGCCGCCGCCGTCGGCGGCCTGATCGGCACCGCACTGTGGTTCACCCGGCCCCCCACCAAGGTCACCAAGAATCGCGGCTTCGTCCGCGGCACGCTCGTCGCCATCGCATTGGTGGTGATGGTCGTCTACGCCGGACTGGGCCTGCTCGATGTGGCCCGCTTCCCGCAGTGGCTGCAATTGGCCGGGCATCTGACCCTGACCGCACTGGCATTGTTCGCGCTGCGTGTCGGCCTGCATCTGGCCCTGCTGCACGAGGCGCAGGACGAGATCCGCACCGACGAGCCGATCCTGTGCGTGGAATGCGATCACGTCGTGCCCGATGCGCCGTTCTGCGCGAATTGCGGTGCGGCCATGCACGCATCCTCGCGCCGGTCGCGCCGGACCCGGCGCGACGATCGCCCGATCCGGCTCGCCGAGGAACCCGCGGCCGGGGAACTGGTCGTCGGCCTGAAGCCCGGGTACTCGCTGCACTCCGGTACCTTCGAAGCCCTTCAGCCGCCGAAGACGTCCTTCCGCACCGTGGCGCTGGTGCTCGGCATCGCGGTCGTCGTGGTGGCCGGCGGGCTGGTCGGGCTGTCCGGGCTGATCTCCAAACCCGCTCCCAAGTACATCTGCCCGCCGGATTGCGGGAGCCCGCCGATGAATCGCGCGGTGGAGATCAATCCCCGGTTCACCGCCCCGGACGGCTCGTTCTCGGTGTCCTACCCGGTCGAGAATGCGGCATACCAGATCTCCAAGCGCGACAACGGGATCACCGCGGTGCTGCAGGCCGGTGACGGCGGCACGATGCAGCTGTTCAGCCGGCCTGCAGCCGGGCGCACGCCGGAGGAGATCGCCGTCGGGCTGGTCAACGAGACGTTCCCGGACACCAAGACGGCCTACGAGATCCCGAACACCATGGTCGGTTACCAACACGGATACGGGATGGCCGCAGATATGTGGCCGCAGGGCGCGATGAGCAGTTCGTCCCGGATGCGCGTCATCGTGATGGTCGCCRTCAAGAACGATCTGGCCCTGATCGCCGGCGCGGTCGGGCCGTACCGCGCCTTCGGGCCGGATTTCGGTTCCGGTAAACCGTCAGCGGCCAACCTGCAGCTGGCGCTGGACATGGGTAAGTACGTCAACAGTTTCAGTTGGCGCGGCGACCCACCCCRCTAGCCCGGCGCGAGCAGACGCAAAAGGCCGCTGAAACTCCGGTTTCTGTGGCCTTTTGCGTCTGCTCGCCAGGGACCTGGGT
>NZ_JBFUKN010000167.1:0-3854 GCF_056400845.1 Mycobacterium sp. P4_H6
GCACCGGGCTGGCCCCCGCGCCCCGGCGCCGGCCAGCAGCCGCCGCCCCCGCCGCAGGGCTGGTACCCGCCGCAGCATCAACAGCCGCAGCACCAGCCCGGACCGCCTCCACCGCCGTACCCACCGCAGTACGCGCCGCCCCCGCATGCGCCCGGCAACGAGCAGCAGGGCCCGGACGCACCACGGACCCATGGCTGAACAGAACGGAGCGTCGATGACGACGTCGGAGAACGACCTCGCTGAAGCGGTCGGCTTCACCCCTGCCCACTTCGACCAGGAACGCGCGGAAGCGGCCGTACGCGAGCTGCTGATCGCGGTCGGCGAGGATCCGGACCGACACGGTCTGGTGGACACCCCGGCGCGGGTGGCGCGGGCGTACCGGGAAATCTTCGGCGGCCTCTACACCGACCCCGACACGGTGCTCAACACCACCTTCGACGAGCAGCACGACGAACTGGTGCTCATCAAACAGATCCCGATGTACTCCACCTGTGAGCACCACCTGGTGTCCTTCCACGGGGTGGCTCATGTCGGGTACATCCCCGGCCTGGACGGCCGGGTCACCGGCCTGTCCAAGATCGCCAGGCTCGTCGATCTCTACGCGAAACGGCCGCAGGTCCAGGAGCGGTTGACCGCGCAGATCGCGGACGCCCTGATGCGCAAGCTGGATCCGCGCGGGGCGATCGTGGTGGTGGAGGCCGAGCACCTGTGCATGGCCATGCGTGGCGTGCGCAAGCCGGGCGCGGTGACCACCACCTCGGCGGTGCGCGGACAGTTCAAGACCGACAAGGCATCACGGTCCGAGGCGCTGGAACTGATCCTCCGGAAGTGACCGTGCCGGTGGTGATGGGTGTCGTCAACGTCACCGAGGACTCGTTCTCCGACGGCGGACTCTTCCTCGATCGCGACCGTGCCGTGGAACGGGCGATGGCGCTGGTTGCCGCCGGTGCGGCGATCATCGACGTCGGCGGCGAGTCGACGCGCCCGGGTGCCACCCGGGTCGCCCCGGAACTCGAGAGCTCGCGGGTACTGCCCGTCATCCGGGACTTGGCCGCCGCCGGGGTCACCGTCAGCATCGACACCATGCACTCCTCGGTGGCCGCCGCCGCGCTGGAGAACGGCGCGCAGATCGTCAACGACGTCTCCGGCGGGCGGTCCGACCCGAATATGGCCGCCGTGCTGGCCGAGGCGAAAGCGCCGTGGGTGCTCATGCATTGGCGGTCGGTGCGCGCCGACGCCCCGCATGAGGTCCCCGCCTACGCCGACGTCGTCGGCGAGGTGCGCGAGGATCTGTTGCGCAGTGTCGACGACGCGGTCGCGGCCGGCGTGGACCCGGCGAAGGTGATCATCGATCCCGGCCTCGGTTTCGCCAAGACCGCACAACACAACTGGGAACTGCTGCGCGCGCTGCCGACGTTCGTGGCGACCGGGTTCCCGGTCCTGGTCGGGGCGTCGCGCAAACGGTTCCTGGGCGCGCTGCTGGAAGGACCCGACGGGGTGATGCGCCCGGCGTCCGGGCGCGAGACGGCGACCGCGGTGATCTCCGCGCTGTCCGTCCTGAACGGCGCGTGGGGTGTGCGGGTGCACGATGTGCAGGCCTCGGTGGATGCGCTCAAGGTAGTGAACGCGTGGTCCGGAGGGAAAAATGGCTGATCGAATCGAACTGCGCGGGTTGACCGTTCGCGGGAACCACGGCGTCTTCGACCATGAGCGCCGCGACGGCCAGGACTTCATCATCGATGTGACGGTGTGGATCGATCTGGAGGCCGCCGCCGCGACCGACGACCTTGCCGACACCCTGAACTACGGAACGCTGGCGGAGCGGGCGGCCGCGATCGTCGCGGGCCCACCGCGCAACCTGATCGAGACGGTGTCCGCCGAGATCGCCGAGGACGTGATGACCGACGAGCGCGTGCATGCCGTCGAGGTCGTCGTGCACAAGCCCAGCGCGCCGATCCCACTGACCTTCTCCGATGTCGCGGTGGTGGCGCGCCGGTCCCGCCGCGGCAGGGGACTGACGCCGTGAGCACCGCGGTGCTGTCCATCGGGTCGAATCTGGGTGACCGGCTGGCGCACCTGCAGTCGGTGCTCGACGGGATGGCGGCGCTGGGCAGCCGGATCGTGGCGGTCTCACCGGTCTACGAGACCGACGCATGGGGTGGCGTCGAACAGGGCGCCTTCCTCAATGCGGTGCTGATCGTCGAGGATCCGGCCTGCGACGGCCACGGCTGGCTGCGACGGGGTCAGCAGCTGGAGTCCGCGGCCGACCGGGTGCGCGAGGTGCACTGGGGACCGCGGACCCTCGATGTCGACATCGTCTCCTGCCGCGACGGATCCACCGAATTGCGTTCCGAGGACGCCGAACTGACGTTGCCGCACCCGTTCGCGCATCAGCGCGCCTTCGTGCTGGTGCCGTGGCTGGCCGCCGATGCCGGCGCCGAGCTGTCCGGCACGCCGGTGGCCGAACTGCTGGAGCGGCTCGGCGAAGAGGAGCGCGCCGGGGTGCGGCCCACCCACCTGACCCTGGACCGCTGATGGGACCGACCCGCAAGCGTGACCTCGCGGCAACGGCGGGCATCGCCGCCGTCGTCTGCTACCTGCTGGTCGTCTTCCTGTACCGGTGGTTCCCACCGATCACGCTCTGGACGGGGGTGTCCCTGCTGGCGGTGGCGGTCGCCGAGGCCGTCTGGGGCTACGTCATACGATCGCGCATCGCCGACGGTCAGATCGGTATCGGGGCGGGGCGACTGCACCCGCTGGCGGTGGCCCGCTCGGTGGGGATCGCCAAGGCGTCGGCCTGGGTCGGCGCGCTGGTACTGGGTTGGTGGATCGGGGTTCTCGCGTATCTGCTGCCGCGCCGGGGCACCATGCGTGTCGCGGGCGAGGACACCGCCGGCACCGTGGTGGCTGCGCTGTGCGCGCTGGCACTCCTGGCGGCCGGGCTGTGGCTGCAGCATTGCTGCACGTCCCCGGAGGACCCGAACGACAATCACGACTCGTACAGTGGCGCAGCCGAGTAGCCGAATCGCCGCGCAGGTCGACACGCGATGCGAGCTGTGAACGGTACAGTCGCCCCATGACCGATCCGTCCCGCGGCGTGCGCGTTCGACGCGCCAACCGCAGGCCGGGTTGGGTTCTGCTGACGGCGTTGCTGGTGCTCGCTATCGTCGCCAGCACCGTGCTGGTCTTCACCAACCGGGTCGAACTGCTCAAACTCGCCGTGGTGCTGGCGTTGTGGGCGGCGGTCGCCGCGGCGTTCGTGTCGTTCATCTACCGGCGGCAGAGCGATCTCGATCAGGCCAAGGTGCGCGACCTCAAGTACGTCTACGACCTCCAACTGGATCGCGAGATCTCGGCGCGCCGCGAATACGAACTGGCAGTGGAAGCGCAACTGCGCCGCGAGCTGTCGGCGGAGTTGCGAGCGCAGGCCGCCGACGAGGTCGCCGCGCTACGTGCCGAACTCGCCGCGCTGCGTACCAATCTGGAGATCCTGTTCGACACCGATCTGGACCACCGCCCCGCGCTGGAGACCGAACGCCCCGCCGGCCGGGTGATCGCCAGCCGCATCGACACCCCGGTGCGCGCCGAGGCAGAGCCGCGCACCGAGGAAAGCCCGATCATCGACGTGCCCGCCGAACCGCATCCACCGGAGTACCAGTGGGCGCCGGCCGAACCGATCGGCCCCGAACCGATCGCGCCCGAACTGTTCGGCGGAGCCCACCGGMGGGCATCGGAAGCCGAGGAACCCGCTCCCTGGCAGCGCCGCGCCGCCACCTCCCCGCCCGTTCAACCGCCGCCGCCACCGGCCGCCCCGCCCGTTCCGGACCCGGTCGCCGCCCAGTGGTCGCCCGCCC
>NZ_JBFUKN010000168.1:0-3792 GCF_056400845.1 Mycobacterium sp. P4_H6
ACCTCGACCACGCCGCCGGTGCCACCGGCGCCGCCGACCGCCGACCCGCCGTCACCGGCCGTGGCGCTGCCGCCGTCACCGCCGCGCCCCGGGTCGTACAGGCCCTGGCCACCGTCGCCACCGGCGCCACCGGTTGCGGTGCCGGCCCCGTCGCCCTGGGCGGTGCCACCGGCGCCGCCGTGCCCGCCGCCGCCCACGATGCCCGCGGTGCCACCGTTACCACCGGCGCCACCGACCGCGTTGGCGCCCTCGGCGCTGCCGCCGGCGCCGCCGTGGCCACCGTCGCCGCCGATCAGGCCGGCCGCGCCACCGTCGCCGCCGGCACCGCCGGTCTCGTCCGCGCCGGCCTGGTCGCCACTACCGCCATGCCCGCCGCTACCGAAGAGCAGCCCACCGCGACCGCCGTTGCCACCGTCGGCGTTCAGACCGGAACCGTCACCACCGCTGCCGCCGTTGCCGAGAAGCCCTGCGGCGCCGCCGTTTCCGCCGCCGAGGCCGCCGTCGCCGCCGCTGCCGAGCAGGCCGCCCTGGCCGCCGTCGGCGCCGAAGCCACCGGCGCCGCCGTTACCGAACAGCAAACCGCCACGGCCGCCGTTCACGCCGGCGGTGATGGAGCTGAAGCCGTTGCCGATCAGCAGGCCACCCTCAGGATTGGCCAGCGTGCCGTTGCGCACGAAGAAGCTGACGACCGGGATGCGGCCGCCGATGTCACCGAGCAGACCGGCGATCGCGCCGGGCAGATCACCGAGGGTGGTCTGGGCTACCTGCAGCGCGCCTGCGGCATCGGCCACCATCACGGTGACCTCGGTGTTCGAGTTACCACCGGTGCGCGCGACGGCGTCGGCGAGCACCTCGGGAGTGAAGGGGGCGGCGCCGCTTCCAGCGGCCGCGCGCGAGGAGGAACCGGGTCCGGCGGACGCGCCGTCGGCGCCGCCGCCGGTGGGCGCAAAGGTGATCAGAGTGCCGCCGGTATCCACGGGGCCGGGCACCGCGGCTGCGGGCGCGCCTCCGCCGGCGATCTGGGCGCCGTACAGGGCGTTCGGCGACGGGTTGGGCAGCACCGCGGCGGCCAGCACCGGTTGGGCGTGCACGACCGCGGGCGCGGAACCGGCCGCCGGTCCGGCAACCTCCGCCCGGTCACCGTCTACGGAGATGACGGTGACCCCTGTGGTCGCCAGTACACCCGCCGCCAATGCCGAAAATATTGTGCTGGGCACGTTTCCCACCGTTGCTCCTTAAGCTGGCCCGATTTGCCGTCAGCAGTATGTCAGACACGTGCTTAGAAATCTCTCAGTTTGCGGCAAACCGGGTGAAAGTGTTGCGCCCGCCGTCCCGCAACGGCCACTGTCGGTTCTTTTCCCAGGAATACGGGGTTCCATGGACAGAACCCTTGACATCGGCACTATTTTGCTGTGCGGTCGACGACCGCCGAACGGCAAGTCACGCGACCCGGTTGCTAACCGCCGACCCGCACCGTGGTGCCCGAGGCGGCGGCTCGGCGCGGGAGAACAGTTCGCCGACATTGACACCGCACACCCGATTCGGCATTTAAAGTGCACACCGTGGGCAGAAACCTGTTAGCCGCGAACCGGGGACGGTGGTTGGCGATCGCCGGCTCCATCGTCATCTCCGGAGGCGTGCTCTACGCCCAGAACGCGGCGCCTCGCCCCGTGCAGAATCCGGAGACTGCCGCGTCCGGCGAGGTCTCGGCCGCACCCGCCGCTCCCCTGCTGCCCACCAGCGCCGCCGCCCAGGCCCCGACCGAGGCCGAACTGCTGGCGGTGAGCGCACCGGTGGACACCCGGGTCCTGGATTTCCCGCTCGACAAGGGTGTCGCGCCCGAGGGTGGGCTACAGATCAAGACCATCTGGGTGGCCCGTGCGATCAGCATGATGTACCCGGAGATCACCACCATCGGCGGCTACCGCCAGGATGCGCTGAAGTGGCATCCCAACGGGCTGGCGATCGACGTGATGATCCCCAACCACAGCAGCGATGAGGGTATCGAACTCGGCAATCAGATCGCCGGGCTCGCCCTGGCCAACGCCGAGCGCTGGGGGGTCATCCATGTCATCTGGCGGCAGGGCTTCTACCCCGGGATCGGCGCACCGAGCTGGACCGCGGACTACGGCTCGGAAACGCTGAACCATTTCGACCACATTCACATCGCGACCGATGGGGGCGGGTACCCCACCGGCCGCGAGTCGTACTATCTGGGCTCGATGAAGCCCTGACGGGCTCGAGGCCCCGGGCTCACACCGCGATCGACGGCACCACGCAGGCGCCCAGCGCCGGGTCCCCGCACACCTGAAGTCCGCCCAGCATCGACGGCGGTGCCGGCGGCGTGTACGACGGGAAGTTCGGTGCGGCCGGCGGCCAGAACGGATAGATGCTGGCTCCCGTGACACCGGTGATCCGGGCCACGATCTGCGCCACGAAGTTCGTCGCCACGTACCCCAGATCCCCGAGGAACCGCACCGGCCCGACCGCCAGCCCCGCAAGTAGGCTTACGACCGGAATATTCTGTGCAGCAGCCGATTTGATGCCGCCGACGATCCCGTCGACGATATCGACCAGGAAGTACGGGATCGAGGTGAAGATGGTCCGCACCCCGAGGGCGACGTTGGTGATGGTGTCCGGATAGCCGTTCTTCGAGATGAGGTCCTGCAGCGCCGCCCGCAGCGCGTCGTCGGTGACCGGGAAGACGTTGTTGTTCAGTTCGGTCATCGACGTGCCATCGGTCGCCCGCGGGGTGCCGCCGAACAACGTCACCACGGTGGGGGTCACGTCGACGATCTCGTACTGCAGGTTGATCGCGCCGGGCGCAAAGCCGGGCCCGTTGACGATGACGAAGGTTTCGGTCTCGTCCGGTGATTGGAAGCCGTGTCCGAGGCCGCGCTGCGGCTGGTGTCCGTGGTCGGTGACCAGGACGATGGTCCACTCCTCGTTGTTGGCCGTCTCCCAGGCGTTGACCGCGGCGATCATCTCACCGAGGTTGCGGTCGAAGTTGTTGAGCGCCAGCTTGTATTCCTCGGAAGCCCCGCCGTACGCGTGGCCGTTCTCGTCGACTCCGACGAAGTAACTGAAGACGAAGTTCGCGACGTTCGGGTCTGAGCCGGCGATGACCAGTTCGGTGGTGTCCCCGACGGCATCATCGGTCTTCAACCAGTTCGGGTCGTCGTCGCGTTTCCCGATGTAGCGCACCAGGTCTGCGCCCAGGTCACCACCGGCGGCGGCGATGGCCGCGATCACGTCCCAGTTGGCGACCGCGGTGGTCTGGATGCCTTCGTCGTGGTCTTCTTCGAGCTGGTTGAACACCGTCGGCCATCGGTTGTAGGTCCACGGCGTGAAGATGTTGTTGATGACGCCGGTCTTCTCACCCCAATTGCCGGTCAGGATGGTCGACCAGGACGGGTTGGAGATGGTGGTGTGCCCGACGATGCTCGTCGGAGCGGTCGAGCTCGTCTTGATCAGGTTGAAGAAGTTGACGTTGGCCGGGTCTGCGAGCACCCGGCTGAGGTTGGTGCCGTCCACGCCGATGACCAACACATTCGGGGTGTCCACCGCCGCGATGCCGACCTGCGGTCCGCTGGTGGCGTTGCGGCGCAAGGTGTTGCGTTCCAGCTCGTCGCGCACTGCGGCCAGCGCCGCCAACGCGGCGGGCGCCTCCACCGGCGGGGTTCCCGGCTGCGGATTCACCAGTGGGGCCGCCGGGTTCACCGGGATGGTGACGAGCGTGACAGCGGGCTCGGCCGCCSGCGGCGCACCGGCCGACAGCGGGCTGGTCTTGGC
>NZ_JBFUKN010000169.1:0-3757 GCF_056400845.1 Mycobacterium sp. P4_H6
GTCACCGGGACCAATGGCACCGGCATCTATGTTGAGAACGCCGCGACGGCAACCGACCTCACGGTGAATGCCGCAGGTGTCACCGGCAACGCCGGCATTATCGCAGCCAACAACGGCACTGGTGCGACGAACGTCACCGCGACAGGCCAGGTGACCGGGACCGGTCTCAACGGCATCTGGGTCCAAAACGCCGCCACTGCAACTAACCTGACGGTAAGCGCCGCAGGTGTCACCGGCAACGTCGACGGTATTTACGCTTACAACGAAGGCACAGGCGCGACCACCGTCACCGCGACAGGCCAGGTAATCGGCACCAGTGACATCGGCATCAATGCCGAGAACGCCTCAACGGCGACCGATCTGACGGTGAACGCAGCAGGCGTCACCGGAAACGCCGACGGTATTTACGCTTCCAACAACGGCACAGGTGCGACCACCGTCACCGCGACAGGCCAGGTAACCGGGACCAATGGCAGCGGCATCTACGCCGTTAATGCCGCCACGGCGGGCGACATGACGGTGAACGCCGCAGGCGTCACCGGCGGCAACGCTGGAATTATCGTCGGCAACAACGGCGCCGGCGCCACAAGCGTTACCGCAACGGGCCAAGTGACCGGCACCAATGGCAATGGCATTGACGCCTGGAACGCCACCACAGCAACCGATCTGACGGTGAACGCTGCAGGCGTCACCGGCAACGCCGACGGTATTTATGCGTCCAACGACGGCACCGGTGCGACCAGCGTCACCGCAACCGGCCRGGTGACCGGGACCAATGGCAACGGCGTTGGCGCCTGGAACGCCACCACGGCGACAGATCTGACGGTAAACGCCGCAGGCGTCACCGGCGGTAACAACGGAATTGTCGTCGGCAACAACGGCGCCGGCGCCACCAGCGTGAACGCAACGGGCCAGGTGACCGGGACGAATGGCACCGGCATTGACGCCGAGAACGCCGCCACGGCGGGCGACCTGACGGTGAAGGCCGCAGGCGTCACCGGCAACGTTGACGGTATTAGGGCCGTCAACTACGGCACCGGCGCGACCACCATCACCGCAACCGGCCAGGTAACGGGGACCAGTGCTACCGGCATCTACGTCGAGAACGCCGCCACTGCGGGCGACCTGACGGTGAACGCGGCAGGCGTTACCGGCCGCTACACCGGCATTAGCGCCGCCAACAAAGGCACCGGCGCCACCAGCGTGACCGCGACAGGCCTAGTGATCGGGACCGGTCTCAACGGCATCTGGGTCCAAAACGCCACCACTGCAACTGACCTTACGGTGAATGCAGCAGCCGTCACCGGCAACATCGACGGTATTTACGCCGCCAACGACGGCACCGGCGCGACCACCGTCACCGCAACCGGCCAGGTAACCGGGACCAGTGCCACCGGCATTTGGGGTCAAAACGCCGGTACTACAACTGACCTTACAGTGAATGCCGCAGCCGTCACCGGCAACGTCGACGGCATTTATGCCTATAACGACGGTACCGGTGCGACCACCGTCACTGCAACGGGCCTCGTGACAGGGGTCGAGGGCAACGGCATCCAGGCCTATAACGGCGTCACTGCCAACGGCGTCAGCGTGAATGCGGCAGGCGTCACCGCAGAATTGACCGGCATCTACGCCTGGAACCAGGGCACCGGCGCGACCAGCGTGACGGTGACAGGCCAGGTGACCGCGAATACAGGCTTCGGCATATACGCATTCAATGATAGCGCTGCGACAACCGGCCTGACGGTGAATGCCGCAGGCGTTGCCGGCAGGCTGTATGGCATCTACACGACGAATTTGGGCGCCGGCCCGACAAGCATCACGACCAATGGCCTTGTGGAAGGCGGGGTCAGCGCCATCGCCGCCAAGTCCGGCGGCCTACCGATCACCATCGTCACCAATGGGCTGGTGCGCAATAGTTCCCGGCTGTCGACGCGCCTTGCGATCGAGGCCTTCGGCGGCCCGGTGGCACTGACCAATGCCGGTGGCATCATCGGCACGGTCGACTTCGGCGTGGGCGCCAATACGATGACCAACAACGCAGCCTGGAACACGGCGGGCGGCGAAAACCACTTCGGTGGCGGCACGCTGACCAACAGCGTCAATGGCGCAATCATCGGCGGCGCCAATGGCGCCGTGCCAGTGTCGACCCTGTTTGACAACATGGCCAGTTTCGTCAATCGCGGCGCGCTCACCATGGCCAATAGCGTGGTTGGCGATGTCGTCAGCCAGACCGGCGGCAATGCGCGGTTCGAAGCGGGATCGGTCCTGGCGATCGACGTCAATGCCCTGGGACAGGCCGACAAATTCATCACCACCGGAAGCGCGACGCTGGTTGGCGGCATGGTGGCTATCCCCGACGTGGGCGGCGTCTATCTGCCGGGCCGCCAGTGGACGATCCTCACTGCGACCGGCGGCGTCAGCGGCACCTTTGCCGCGCTGTCCGAAGGTCTGCCCTATGTGGACGTGTCGCTCGGCTATGACGCCAGCAACGTCTATCTCAGCGCCGTCCGCAACGGCGTCGCCTTCTGCCTCGACGGCTTCGGCGGCAACGAATGCGCAAGCGCGGCTGGTGTCGAAGACGTCGGTCAGGGCAACACGCTCTACGACCTTGTCGTTTCGCAGGCGAGTGCCGCGGCCGCGGTCTATGCCTTCAACCAGCTTTCGGGTGAAATCCACGCCTCGGCCAAGGGCATGCTGCTCCAAGACAGCCGCTTTGTCCGCGATGCGGCGACCGACCGCATCCGTGCTGCGTTCGACGGCATTGGTGCCGCGCCCGCGCCAGTTCTGGCCTATGGCGAGGGTGGGGCCGAACTCGTCGCGGCGGATACCGATCGCTTTGCGGTCTGGGGCAATGCTTTTGGCTCGTGGGGCGACACAGACAGCGACGGCAATGCCGCCGCCTTCGACCGCTCCATCGGCGGGCTTTTGCTGGGTGCCGATGTCCTGGTCTCCGATGCCTGGCGCGTCGGCTTGATGACCGGCTTCAGCCACTCGTCCTTTGATGTCGATGACCGCGCTTCTTCCGGCAATGCCACCAGCTACTATCTCGGCGCCTATGGCGGCAGCCAATGGGGGGCTGTGTCGCTGCGCACCGGGGCGGCCTATAGCTGGAACAGCGTCGAGACCCGTCGCGCTGTCAACTTCCCCGGCCTGTCCGAGGTGCTGTCGGCCGACTATGATGGCGCCACGGCACAGATCTTCGGCGAGGCCGGCTACCGCATCGACACGGCGGCAGCGGCCTTCGAGCCCTTCGCCAACCTCGCTTATGTCAATGTCCGCACCGACGCGTTCAGCGAGACCGGCGGATCGGCAGCACTCTCGCAGACCAGCTCGAACACCGATGCGACCTTCACCACGCTCGGTATCCGCGCCTCGGGCGATTTCGCGCTCGGCACCATCGACGCAACCGCCCGCGGCATGATCGGCTGGCGTCACGCCTTTGGCAATGTGACGCCGCTGTCCACCCTGGCCTTTGCCGGCAGCAATGCCTTCACCATCGCCGGCGTGCCAATCGCAAGGGATGCCGCGGTCCTCGAAGCCGGCCTCGATTTCGACGTCACGCCTATGGCCAAGCTTGGTATTTCCTATACTGGGCAGTTCGGCTCGGGCGTTTCCGACAACGGCGCCAAGCTCGATCTCAGCGTCAGGTTCTGAGTAGGCAGGTAGGTATGCCGCTGTCTCAGCAAGTGCGTCGTCCACATTGAAGGCTCGTCCCGCGAAGCTCCATCATGCGGCGATCTCTTTCGACCGCGAA
>NZ_JBFUKN010000170.1:0-3295 GCF_056400845.1 Mycobacterium sp. P4_H6
ACCCGGTGCTGCGCGGGGTTGATCTGGAGGTTCCCGCCGGTACCACCGCCGCCGTCATCGGCCCGTCCGGGTCGGGTACCCGGTGCTGCGCGGGGTTGATCTGGAGGTTCCCGCCGGTACCACCGCCGCCGTCATCGGCCCGTCCGGGTCGGGTAAGTCGACGCTGCTGCGGACGTTGAACAGGCTGTATGAACCCGACAAGGGCGACATCCTGCTCGACGGCCGCTCGGTGCTCGGTGACAACCCCGACCAACTGCGCCAGCGCATCGGCATGGTGTTCCAGCAGTTCAACCTGTTCCCGCACCGCACCGTGCTGGACAACGTGACACTGGCCCTGCGCAAGCTCAAGGGCATGTCCCCCGATGCGGCGCGCGAGCTCGGGCTGGCCCAGCTGGATCGGGTTGGACTGCGCCACAAGGCCGATGTTCGTCCGGCGACCCTGTCGGGCGGGCAGCAACAGCGGGTGGCGATCGCGCGGGCACTGGCGATGGCGCCGCAGGTGATGTTCTTCGACGAGGCCACCTCGGCGCTGGACCCGGAACTGGTCAAAGGTGTGCTCGAGCTGATCGCCGATCTCGGTTCCACGGGCATGACGATGGTGGTGGTGACGCACGAGATGGGCTTCGCCCGTTCGGCTGCCGACGCGGTGATCTTCATGGACAACGGCAAGGTCGTGGAGTCCGGACCGCCCGAGTTGATCTTCGAGAATGCCGAGACGGAGCGGCTGCAGCGCTTCCTGTCCCAGATTCTTTGATCTTGAGCGCGTTCCAGCCTGGCAGAGACAGACAGGTTAGACTAGCGAATTATGGTCGAGACCGAACCGCAGACCGCTGAGCTGGCTGGAGAGCTGCAACGTGTGCTCTCCAAACTGTTTTCGGTACTGCGCCGTGGGGACACCCGAGGCGCGGGTAACACCGGCGCCGGCGATCTCACACTGGCTCAGCTCTCGATTCTGCTGACTCTGCTGGAGTCCGGACCGATCCGGATGACCGAACTCGCCGCCCACGAGCGGGTGCGGACGCCCACCACCACGGTGGCGATCCGCCGGCTGGAGAAACTCGGACTGGTCAAGCGTTCCCGGGATCCGTCCGATCTGCGTGCGGTGCTCGTCGAGGTGACGCCGCGCGGGCTGGTGCAGCACCGTGAGGCGCTCGACGCGCGGCGGGCGTTCCTGGCCAGCATGCTGGCCAACCTGAGCTCCGAGGATCAGGCCACCCTCACCGCCGCGCTGGGTTCACTGGATCGCCTCGGCGATCAGCCGACCAGCTAGCTATCCCAGCCAGTCCAGTACCGCCGCGGCCGTCCAGGACTGCTGCATGCTACCCAGCGGCTCACCGGTGAACGGTTCATAGTACTCGGCGAAGGTGCCGTCGCTGGCTTGCCGCAGACCCTCCTGTCGCAGTGTCGTGGCGCGTTCGGCCCAGCCGCGTCGCGCGAAACACCACGAGAACAGCCATGTCGTCACCGGCCACACCGGACCGCGCCAATACTCGCGGGGCCGGAAATCCCGGGAGACCGGCGAGGTCGTCGGGATCAGTGAGTAGCGCAGATCCGGATGGCTGCTGAAACGTGGACCGTCGAGCAGCTTCAGCAGGGCGCGTTCCTTGTCGTGCGGCAGTCCCCCGCACAGCAGCGGGGCGAATTGGGCGACGGTCTCGGTGGCCACCCACCTGTCCGCGCGGACATCGAAATCCCTTGCCGCGCCTGTCCGTTGGTCGGTGGCATCGACGACGCCGGCCCGGAACCGATCCGCCCAGGCGTACAGGTCACGCACATCGGCCGGTGAACGTTTGTAGTCCTCACCGATCTCGGCGAGCACCGTGCACGCCACCGAGAAGATCGCCGAGACGAACACGTCCTCGACGGCGAAGCTCATCGACTTGGCCAGCAGTTCGTCGTCGTAGCGGGCGGCCTTCATCTCCTCCAGCAGCCACAGATACCGGTCGTACTCGGTGTCCGACGGCCGCTGGGTGGTGTCGGTGTTGATCTTGTTGTCCTCGCGCTGGTACTCCGGGACGATGCCGGGCACCACGTTGGCGTAGGCGCTGTCCCAGCGCGGCGAGTTGTCCATCCCGGATTCCCAGCCGTGGTACAGCGTGATGCGGCCCTGGCCACGAAGATCGCGACATTCGGCCAGCCACCGGTGCCAACGCACCAGATCGTCCCAGCGACGGTCCAAGAAGGCCTCGGCGACCGCGCGGGTGGAGCGGCCGCGGGTCTTGGCCCGGTCCAGGATGCGTTGCACGGCGATGGCGTGCACCGGCGGCTGGGTGATACCCGAGGTGTGCCGGGTGCGCGGTGCGTGCTCGGCCAGCGCGGAGGTCGCCCAGCGCGCCGGGCCGGGAAAATAGCCGTCCACCCCGTTGGCGAACACGATGTGCGGGATCATCCCGTTGGTCCACTGCGCCGAGAGCAGCGTGTCCAGTTCGACGACGGCGCGCTCCACGCTCAGCGGGGCCAGCCCGATCGCGACGAAGGCGGCGTCCCAGCTCCACATGTGCGGGTACAGCAGCGGGGCCGCAGTGGTCATCACACCCAGGTCGTTACCGCGCAACAGGTAGGCCGCGCGCGCGGCGAGTTGGGTGGGGGCGAAGCTTGGGTCCGGTGGCATCGCATCAATAATGCGACGCCGCGGCCCGGCGTGCAGTGTCGGTAGTGTTTTCTCTTGTGCCCACAGCTCTGATCACCGGTGCCGGCGGCGGGATCGGCTCGGCCGTCGCCGCCGCGCTCGCCCCCACACACACCCTGCTGCTGGCGGGCCGCCCGTCCGCCCATCTGGACGCGCTGGCCGAGCGCCTCGGCTCCCCGACCTGGCCGCTGGACCTCACCGACCAGGACTCCATCGAGTCCGCCGCCGAACCGCTGGCCGAACTCGACGTCCTGGTGCACAACGCCGGGGTGCTCTACCCGGGCAGTGTCGCCGAGTCCTCCGCCGACGAGTGGCGGGCCAGCTTCGAGGTGAATGTCACCGGCGCCGTCGCGCTGACACTGGCGCTGCTGCCGGCGCTGCGCGCCGCCCGAGGCCAGGTGGTGTTCATCAATTCCGGTGCAGGGCAAAAGGTTTCGGCTGGCATGGCATCCTATTCGGCGAGCAAGTTCGCATTGCGCGCGTTCGCCGATTCACTGCGCACCGATGAGCCGTCGCTGCGGGTGACCACGATCTTCCCGGGCCGCACCGACTCGGAGATGCAGCGCGACCTGGTCGCCTACGAGGGCGGAACCTATGACCCGGCGAAGTTCCTGCGCCCCGAGACCGTGGGCGGGCTCGTCGCGCAGGCGGTGAACACCCCACGCG
>NZ_JBFUKN010000171.1:0-3111 GCF_056400845.1 Mycobacterium sp. P4_H6
GTGCAGGTGGTGCCGGTGCGGGCGGTGCAGGTGGAGACGCGGGTGCTGTCGGTGGCGGTGCTCCGGCGGCCGGCGGCGCGGGTGGCGGTGCTCCCGCCGGTGGCGGTGCCGCCGGTGGCGGTGCCGCCGGTGGCGCTCCGGCAGGCGCCGGTGGTGGTGCACCCGTGGGTGGTGGTGCCCCGGTCGGTGGTGGCGCACCCGTGGGCGGCGGCGCGCCRGTCGGTGGTGGTGCCCCGGTCGGAGGTGGCGCACCCGTGGGCGGAGGTGCCCCGGTTGGCGGCGGCGCTCCGATCGCAGGCGGCGCACCGGCAGGTGCGCCTTTGGTGGACGCGGCCGGTGTGCCTGCGGGCACTCCGCTGGTGGACACGTCGGTGGTCGGCCCGTTGATGGCGAACACCGGACTCAACTCAGGACTCCTCGACAACGCCGCAGGCGCGGCGCCCGGCGGCCTCGCAGCTGCTGAAGGTGTCATCGCGCAGGGCTCCGGCGGTGGCGGACTTCCGCTCGCCGATGCCGCAGGTGCCGGTGGTGGACTTCCGCTCGCCGATGCCGCAGGTGTCGGTGGTGGACTTCCGCTCGCGGACGCAGCCGGTGTCGGTGGCCCGGCCGCCGGTGCGATCGAGGACGCGGCCGCAGTGGCGATCCCCGCGGGTGATGCGGGCGCCGGAGCCGGCGGGGCCGGAGCCGGTGGTGGCGCTGGAGGTGCCGGTGGCGGTGGTGGCGCCGGTGGTGCTGGTGCCGGCGGTGGTGGCGGAGCGGCCGGTGGTGCAGGCGGTGGCGGTGCTGGTGCCGGTGGCGCAGGTGGTGCCGGCGGCGGTGGCGCGGCAGGCGGCGGTGCCGGTGGTGCAGGAGGCGCTGGAGCCGGTGGCGGTGGTGGCGCGGGTGGTGCCGGAGCGGGCGGCGCGGGAGCCGGCGGCGGTGGCGCGGCCGGTGGCGGTGCGGCCGGCGGTGGCGCGACAGGCGCAGCCGGTGCGGGTGGTGCCGGAGCCGGCGGCGTGAACGCCGCGGTCGTCGGACCGCTGATGGCCAGCACCGGAGGACTCGGAGCCGTGCAGGCCGTGACCGCACCTGCGGTGGCAGCCGTTCAGGCGGCGGCGCCCGCAGCGGCCGTGGGTGGCGGCAGTGCGGGAGTGAGCAGTGGTGGCGGTACCGCCTTCGCCGGGATTCCCGGTGTGATGGCACCCGCAGCCGGTGCGGCATCGGGTATTCCAGGGATGGTCATGGCACCGCTGGCTGGTGTGACCGGCATCCTCGCCGAAATGCTTCCGCAGCCCTCGCTCGGCATGCCGAGCGGCACAGGCCTGACGGGCATGCTCCCGACGCCTCAGCTCAACATGCCTTCGGTGAGCGGACTCCCGGTGCCGGTGCCGACACAGGTGTCCATGCCGACCGACCTGGTCTGTGAAGGTGTGGGCGGATGGTCGTTGTCGACGCCGGGGACCGGCAGTGTGATGCCGGACGCCACGGCAGCAGCAACGGTCCGACAGGACGACTGGGATCAATCACCCAAGCGTGCAGCGCAATAGGTAGCGGTAATACAGGGCACGCCGGATCACGGCGCCCGGCAGCACGTCGCCGGCCACGCGTCGAATCTCATCGAGAGACTCACGCGGGTCGGCGACGGGCACGCCGATATCAGGGACCTCGGAATGCCGCCACGACCCGGCGCGCACCGCGGGCAGGCACACCGCTGACCAGATCCAGTCGCGGACAGTCTTGTTCGCGCTGAGCCCGACCACGGCGATGGTGCCACCCGGGTTCAGCAGGTCGCACGCCCGGGCCAGACCTGCCCGGGTATCCATATGGTGCAGGCTCGCCACGAAGGTGATCAGGTCGAATCGCCGCGGTCCGGGATCGAAGGTGTCGAAGACAGATTCGCGTACCTCAACCTCGGGCAGCGTGCCGACTCGCTCGACAGCCCGCCGGACGGCCGACGCGTCAGGATCGATCGCGGTGACGGTGCGCGACAGCGGTGCCAGCCGCTGCGCCAGAAGCCCGTCGCCGCAACCGACGTCGAGCACGTCACCCGGTCGTCGCGCGGCGATGTCGAGCAACCACGGGTGGTAGGCGGTGTTGTGGTTCCAGTACTCGTCGGTGGAGGACCCCATGTCCATCCACTGTGCCAGCGGCGCCGAAAAGGTGCGTGGGGCGGTGCGCAGGCGACCTTAGGATGAGGGCTATGTCATCCACACTGCGGGTCGACCCCTCGCGGCTGGACGCGGCGGCGTCGGCCGAAGGTGAGGTGGGCGCGGCCGTCGCGGCGATGGCGGCCGGACAATCCCTGAACGGGGCTGCCGCCGGAGTGTCCCAGTTGCGCAGCGGTGCCGCGCTCGCCTTCGCGGCATCGGCGATCGACAAGGCCGGCGCCGCCATCGGTGAAGAATTGTCCGCGCATGCGGCCAAACTCAACACCGCCGCGGACACCTACCGTCGTACCGACGACGCTCTGGGTAGCCGGTTGGGTCAGATCGCGGGAACGATCTGACGGGAATGCCGTTATGCCGGTGACGATTCCACAGGTTCAAGGTTCTCAACCGGACCAGCTGGAGCGCTCGGGCGTCGAACTCGGCAGGCACGCAGCCCGGCTGGCAGGCAGGATCGACCAGCAGCGCGCCACCCTGCACATGCTGCGGTCGGGCTGGCGGGGCGTCGCCTCCGATGCCGCTCACGACACGGTCGCGCCCACCGTGCAGCGCATGCAGCAGATGCACGACGCGCTCGTGCGCGCCGCGACCCTGCTGTCCGACGGCGGCAGCAGCCTGGAACACACCCGGACGCAACTCGTCGCCGTGGTCGGCCGGTTGACCGCCCAGGGCTGGCTCATCGCGCCCGACGGCTCGGTGTCGGTGCGTCCCGGTTCGATGCTCGATCACCACCGCAGCCTCAGCCCCGTACACGACACGCGGCTGCGACAACTGGCGGCCACCCACGCGATGACACTCAAAACGATGCTCGCGCAGTTCGACATCACCGACCGCGACCTGAGCCGGCAGCTGGGCGCGGCCGTCGCCGGTCTGGACCTGCCGGCACAGCGATTCGGATCCTGCGCTCGGGGTGCGCAAATGCCGGCGGGAGATGATCCGCGCGAGGTCAAGCGGTGGTGGGATGCAC
>NZ_JBFUKN010000172.1:0-2611 GCF_056400845.1 Mycobacterium sp. P4_H6
CCCCCGCGACGGGATGGCCGGGGCCGGCCGGAAGCGACATGATCAGCCCTTACACTTCTCGGAGCCGGTGACGTCACAGACGTGGCGCACACCGTCGTAGTCAGCGTCGGAGGCCGGGACGACACCCCAGGCGCGTTCATCGGTGATGCGGCATTCGTCGCCCTTGCAGAAGCCCTCGGCCTCAAGGCTTTCCACATTCACCTTCTCGGTGAAGAGGGTCTTGAGCTTGTCGATCGCCTCCGTGCCCAGCGAGTCGTTGGCCGCGAACACCGAGCCCGCGATCATCTCCGACTTCCACACCGTCTTGAGCTGACCGGGCTGCAGATCGCCCTTCTCGATCATGGTCTGGTCGACCATGGTGTCGAATGCGAAACCGGCGTCGCAGTCACCGTTGGCGATGGACAGCGCCGAGGCGTCATGCCCGCCGGCGAAGACCGGTGACATGGCGGCCGACACATCGGCTTCCGACCCGGACTTGATGACGCCTTCCTCGATGAGGCCGGCCGTCGGGTACAGGAAACCGGAGGTGGAACCGGGGTCCACGAAGCAGACCTTCTTGCCGGCAAAGTCTTTGAGGCCGTTGATATCCGCGACATCGGAGCGGGTCAGGCCGTAGGACTGGTAGCCGGGCTGCTCCCCCTCCTCGCCGATCACCGCGCCGAGCGGGGTGATCTTGGCGCCGTTGACCTTCGCCACCACATAGGCGAAGGGGCCGAAGAAGGCGAGATCGACATTCTCGGCGATCATGCCCTCGACGACACCGGCGTAGTCGGAGGCCTGCACGAACTCGACCTTGGAGCCGGTTTCCTTCTCCAGCAGCTTGATCAGGGGTGCGTAGCTGGCCTTGAGGTCCGAGGAGTTCTCGGCCGGGATGGCGGCCAAGGTGATGGTCTCCGGGAAGCCCTGGGCATTGGCGGCCTCAGAACCGGAATCGCTGCTCGAACAACCGGACAGGGCGAGGGCGGCGGCAGCTGCTGCCACTGCGGCGATACGAATCTTCATGTCTGAGAGGTCCTTTCAGGACAGGGGAAGGAAGAGGGCGGGGAAATCTGCGACCGAGGCCACGACGTGGGTGGCTCCGGCGGCGGTCAGGGTGTCGGCGTCGTGGGCGCCGGTCAGGGTGCCTGCGACGATCGAGGCGCCGGCGCGCAGGCCGGACAGGATGTCGCTGGTCGTGTCGCCCAGCACGGCGACCTTGGCGACATCGTCGATGCCGGTGCGCAACAGCGCGTTCAGGATCAGGTCGGGATAGGGACGCCCGCGCCCGCCGTCGCCGGGGGCGAGCACCAGGTCGGCGATGTCGGCCCAGTCGAGCGCGTCGATGATGCGCTGCTGGGTGGCTGGGCTGAAGCCGGTGCTGAGTGCGACCTTCACGCCGGCCTCGCGCAATCGGGTGATCGCCTCGGCGGCGCCGGGCACCGGGGCGATGCCCCCGTCGATGCTGTCGGTATAGGCCTGCTCGAAGGCCGCGTTGGCCTGCTGGGCGCGGTCCTCGCTGCCGAAGAGGTGGCGGAACACCTCGATCTTGGACTGGCCCATGGTGTCGCGGACGTAGGTGCGGGCCGATTCCCGTTCCTCGCCGGACCCGGGCACCCCGACGGCGGTGGCGGCCTCGTCGAAGGCGCGTAGCACCAGTCCGTCGTCGGTCACGGTGGTGCCCGCCATGTCCAGCACGGCCAGTTCGATCGGTTGCATGGTGCCACCCTGACAGTTGGTCTATACCAAGGCGTGTATCGATGGCGAACGGTCGGTGAACAACACTCGACAGCTTGGTCTAGACCATGGTCTATGCCAGCGTTTGCTATGGTCAGAAGGGTGATGAGCAGCGCACAGCCCCGGGTGCTGAAGCATCAGGTCGTGCGCGCGCAGCTCGATCGGATGCTGGACGGGCTGCAGGTGGGCGACCCGTTCCCGGCCGAACGCGAGATCGCCGAAATGTTCGACGTGGCCCGCGAGACGGTCCGTCAGGCCGTCCGGGAGCTGCTGCTGGCGGGCCGTGTCGAACGACGCGGGCGCACCACCGTGGTCGCCGCCCCCAAGCTGTTACAGCCGCTGGGCATGGGGTCCTACACCGAGGCCGCCCGCGATGAGGGGCACAGCGTGGACCGGTTCCTGGTCGGCTGGACGCACCTGGAAGCCGACGAGGTGCTTGCCGGGGTGTTGCGGGTGGAGGTGGGTGCACCGGTGATCCAGCTCGAGCGCGTCTTCACCACCGACGGGGTGCGGGTCGGGCTGGAAACCTCGAAGCTGCCGGCCCAGCGCTATCCCGGCCTGCGCGAAACATTCGACTACCGGACCTCGCTGTACGCCGAAATCCGCAGCAGGGGAGTGACATTCGGGCGCACGGTCGACACCATCGACACCGCGTTGCCGGACGCGCGGGAGTCAGCGCTGCTGACCGTCGACGCGCGCACGCCCATGTTCCTGCTGAACCGGGTGTCCTACGACCAGCACGGTGTCCCGATCGAGCAGCGGCGCTCGCTGTACCGCGGGGACCGGATGACCTTCACCATCACCATGGAGGACCGCTCCTTTTAAGCGACGCACTCTGGCACGAAATACTTCGTTGTCTATCAAATGTCAGGTGGCGTCCGTTCGAGGCTGGCTTGAG
>NZ_JBFUKN010000173.1:0-2508 GCF_056400845.1 Mycobacterium sp. P4_H6
TTCGACCCGGCCCACAGTGCGCAGAGAACTACTTGACGGTGACCGATGCGCCGGCAGCTTCGAGCTTTGCCTTGGCGTCGTCGGCGGCTTCCTTGTTGACCTTCTCCAGCAGCGGCTTCGGGGCGCTGTCGACGAGGTCCTTGGCCTCTTTGAGGCCCAGGCCGGAAACGATCTCGCGGACGACCTTGATGACGCCGATCTTCTTCTCGCCGGCACCCTCGAGGATGACGTCGAATTCGCTCTGCTCTTCGGCGGCCTCGGCAGGCGCGCCACCGGCGGCGGGGCCTGCGGCAACGGCGACGGGAGCGGCGGCGGTGACGTCGAAGGTCTCCTCGAACACCTTCACGAACTCAGAGAGCTCGAGCAGGGTCAGTTCCTTGAAGGCGTCGATGAGTTCTTCGGTGGACAGCTTGGCCATGGTGGTTCCTTATCTTTATGGGTTGTTGATGTGGTCTCAGGCGGCGGTTTCTTCGCCGGCCTTCTTCTCTTGCAGAGCTGCAGCCAGTCGTGCGACCTGGGACGCGGGCGCCACGAACAGCGCTGCGGCCTGGGACTGCTTCGCCTTGAGGGCACCGGCGACGCGCGACAACAGCACCTCGCGCGATTCCAGGTCGGCGATCCGCTCGACCTCGGACACGGACAGCGCACGGCCGTCCATGTAGCCGCCCTTGATGACGAGCGCCTTGTTGTCCTTGGCGAACTTCTTGATCGCCTTGGCGGCGTCGACGGGCTCACCGTTGATGAATGCGATGGCGGTCGGACCGGCGAACAGGTCATCGAGACCCTCGACTCCGGCCTCGGACGCCGCACGCTTCACCAAGGTGTTCTTGGCGACGGTGTAGGTCGTTCCGTCGCCCAGTGACCTGCGCAGCTCGGCAAGGTTGGTCACCGTCAGGCCGCGGTACTCGGTGACGACGGTGGCCGTCGCCTCCTTGAACTTCTCGGCGATGTCGGCGACCGCGGTGGCCTTTTCAGCCTTGGCCATGCTTGCCTCCTCGTGATGGTTGGGATGTCCACCAACCGACACGGGGCCGCACGTGCGCTGAAAGGCTTCGGAAAAGACGAACGCCCCGACACAGACAGGTCGGGGCGCGCAAGAATGCTCTACCTCGTCCTCCTGCGTGGGCCGCCCGGATGATCCGGGACCTTCAACCGATTGCTCGGTGACCGACGGTCTTCGGTGGAACCCGGAAAGAATAGCCTGCCGCAGCCCGATCGGCCAAAACGAGGCAGCTCGCGTGGAACCGCGTAGGTTCGGTCCGGGGGGACCGTTACCACGAGTGAGGAGCAGAACCGATGAGTCTGTACGCGGTAGTTGACCCGGCGACCGGTGATGTGGTGAAGGAGTATCCCACCGCGACCGATGAGCAGATCGAGGCGGCGGTGTCGGCGGCGGCTGCAGCGTTCAAGTCGTGGTCCAAGACCACGAGTGTGGCTGATCGTGCCGGGTTGATCCGCAAGGTCGCCGAACTGCACAACGAACGCAAGGACGAGCTGGCCAGGATCATCCAGCGCGAGATGGGCAAGCCGCTGGACCAGTCGGTCGGCGAGGTCGAGTTCAGTGCCGCGATCTATGAGTTCTACGCCGATAACGCCGAAAAGTTTTTGGCCGATGAGCCCATCGACCTGCTCGACGGGGAMGGCTCGGCGTTGATCCGGCGCGGCCCGGTCGGGGTGCTGCTGGGCATCATGCCGTGGAACTACCCCTACTACCAGGTGGCCCGWTTCGCCGGWCCCAACCTGGTGCTGGGTAACACSATYGTGCTCAAACACGCCCCGCAGTGCCCCGAATCCGCCGCCGCCCTGCAGCAGCTGTTCCTCGATGCCGGCTACCCCGAGGGCGCCTACGTCAACGTSTAYGCCACCAACGAACAGATCGCCGAGGCGATCGCGGACCCCCGCATYCAGGGGGTGTCGCTGACCGGGTCTGAGCGCGCCGGGGCCGCGGTCGCCGAGATCGCCGGGCGCAACCTGAAAAAGGTCGTCCTGGAACTGGGCGGCTCGGATCCGTTCATCCTGCTGTCCTCCGATGACCTCGATGCCACCGTGGACGCCGCAGTCGATGGSCGTTTCGAGAACACCGGGCAGGCCTGCAACGCCGCCAAACGGATCATCGTGGCCGAGGGCGTCTATGACGAGTTCCTCGACAAATTCACCGCCAAAGTGCTGGCCAAGGCCGACGGGCTGGCCCCGCTGTCCTCGGTGGCCGCCGCGCAGCGCCTCGATGAGCAGGTCCAGCGCGCCGTGGACGCGGGCGCCTCGCTGACYWCYGARGGCYMSCGYAAYGGGGCGTTCTTCCCGCCCGGGGTGCTCACCGGGCTGTCCCCGGATTCCCCGGCGGCCAAGGAGGAACTGTTCGGGCCGGTGGCCACCGTCTACAAGGTGCCCGACGAGGACGCCGCGGTCGAGTTGGCCAACGACACCCCCTTCGGGCTGGGCTCCTATGTGTTCACCACCGACSCCGAGCAGGCCAAGCGGGTGGCCGACAAGATCGAGGCCGGCATGGTC
>NZ_JBFUKN010000174.1:0-1629 GCF_056400845.1 Mycobacterium sp. P4_H6
GGGGGCCCACCCAGTTGGTGACGGCACGCAGCTGTCCGGGCATGGCGGGTTGGGGCGTCCACTTGAGGTTCGCCCGCGCCGACAGGGTCGACGAAAGAGCCCACTCGACATGTGGGCATACCGCCGCGGGCGAGGCGTGAACGTAGACCACGCCAGTTGTCGCCTCGGCGAACTGGTTCGACGCACGCATACATCTGCTCCTTCGGCTCCACTAGGGACGTCTTCCCCAACGACCTGGCGTTACCGAACTGTGCAGCTGTTTCGCGCGTGTCTATTGTGCCCCGTGGGACGCGTGTTGCGCTAGTGTGCGCCGAATTCTCTCAGGACTCCATCAGAGATGGCCGGCCACAGCGGATACGTCCACTCCCCGAAGTCCCGGTCGGTGAGTACCACAAAGGCCAGCTCAGCGGCAGGATCCACCCACAGGAACGTGCCGGACTGGCCGAAGTGGCCGTAGGTCCGGGCCGAGTTGGACGTCCCGGTCCAGTGCGGCGAGTTCTCAGCCCGGATCTCGAACCCCAGCCCCCAGTCGTTCGGGCGCTGCGATCCGAACCCCGGCAGCACCCCGTTCAGACCGGGAAACTGCACGGTCGTCGCCTCGGTGTGCAGCTCGGGCGTCACCAGCGCCGGGCGCAGCAGATCCGCGGCGAAACGCGCCAGATCCTCGACCGAGGACTCGCCGCCATAACCGGCCGCCGCCGCGCCGCCGGCCAGCGTCGACGCCGCCATCCCGAGCGGTTCGAACACGGCCTCCTGCAGGTAGTGGCCGAACTCGATTTCGGCCGCACTCTGCAGCGCTTCGGCCAGCAGAGTGAAGCCGTAGTTGGAGTAGATGCGCCGGGTCCCGGGTTCGGCGAGCACCTGATCGGTGTGCATCGACACCCCCGACGCGTGCGCCAGCAGGTGACGCACCGTCGCACCGGGCGGACCGGCCGGCGTTTCCAGTTCGAAAGCGCCCTCCTCCACCGCGACCTGCGCGGCGCGGGCAACGAGCGGCTTGGTGACCGAAGCCAGCCGGAACGGGCGGGCGGTGTCACCGTGGGTCGCGAGGACACCGGAGGGTGCGATGACCGCGGCGGCGGCGGCCGGGACCGGCCAGTCGGCCAGGACGTCGAGTGCGCTCATAGGCGCCCGAGCCTACTTGCGTGGGCTTATGCCCGAAACTGGACACCTGTCTGACAGATCTCGGATCCGCGTATTAGGTTATAGGCATGAGTCAGTGAGCCCCGCGACTCCTGTAGTACGTTTACTCACGAGCAACTCAAACTACTGATAGTAAACATGCGGGCGGCGCGGCAGCACGCCCGGCGGCATCCCTCCATACGAAAGGTTCAGCTAGGCATGAGTCAGACGGTGCGCGGCGTCATCTCCCGGTCCAAAGGTCAGCCCGTCGAATTGGTCGACATCGTCATCCCCGATCCGGGTCCCGGCGAGGTCGTCGTGGCGATCCAGGCCTGCGGTGTCTGTCATACCGATCTGACCTACCGCGAGGGCGGCATCAACGACGAGTACCCGTTCCTGCTCGGGCACGAGGCCGCCGGCATCGTGGAGACCATCGGCGAGGGTGTCACCCACGTCGAGGTCGGCGACTTCGTCATCCTGAACTGGCGCGCGGTGTGCGGTGAGTGC
>NZ_JBFUKN010000175.1:0-1399 GCF_056400845.1 Mycobacterium sp. P4_H6
TGTGGCGCTCCTAGTGTTCTAGTGGGCGCTTTCTTGCTGTTCAGGGTCGGTTAATACTGCAGCACAAGCGCTCTCGGCGTGTCCACGCAGAGATGAAGGACGCGCACGCGGTGTGCCTCTAGGTTTCGGGGTTACCACACCAACCTCAACCAGAGGATCCATCCGCGTGCGCGTCAGTACTGCATTTAACCGTCTTCTTCAGATTCCCGGTGCATCGGTCACCGACGTGTCGGTCGGTGACCTCGATGTCGAGGTCACCGTGCGGCCCAGAACGCGGCTGCTGGCATGCTCGTGTGGCAAACGCGCGCGAGCGGTCTATGACCGGCGCCCACGGCGGTGGCGCCACCTCGATCTGGCCGGCGCCAAGTTGTGGTTGGTCTATGAGATCCGCCGCCTGCAGTGCCCCCACTGCGGCGTGGTCACCGAAGACGTTCCATGGGCGCGCCCCGGCGCCCGGCACACCCGCGACTACGAAGACATGGTGCTGTGGCTGGCGCAGCGCACCGACCGCACGACGGTGTCCACGCTGATGCGGTGCAGCTGGGAATCGGTCACCTCGATCATCAACCGCGGCGTCGATGAGCTGCTCGATCAACGCCGACTCGACACGCTGTACCGCATCGGCGTCGATGAAATTTGTTATCGGCACCCGCACAAGTACTTGACCATCATCGGCGATCACGACACCGGAACGGTCATCGATATCCAACCCGGACGCAGCGAGGACTCATTCGCAGCATTCTTTGAATCCCAACCCGATTCGGCCCTGACGGCCATCGAAGCAGTCAGCATGGATGTCAGTAGGGCCTACCAAGCAGCCGCCCGAAAGCACGTGCCAAAAGCCACCATCTGCTTTGACCCGTTCCACATCATGCAGTGGGTCAACCGGGCACTAGACCGTGTCTTCGCCGACGCCGCCAGCGGGCCCACCAAGGTCACCATGACCTCAGCGCAATGGCGCCAAACACGATGGGCCCTGCGCACCGGAGAGAACAAACTCACCGACGCCAAACGAGAACTGGTCAACCAGATCGCCCGCGCAAACCGCCGTGTCGGGCGAGCATGGGCGCTCAAAGAACAACTACGCGACCTCTACCGCCGCGAGCACGAACCCGACGCGGCCCGCGGACTCTTGAAGGCCTGGATTACCGCCGCCAAACGAAGCCGCATTCCCGCATTCATTGAACTCGGCAAACGTCTACAAGAACACTTCGAAGCGATCATCTCCGCCGTGGAACTCGGCATATCCAACGCCCTCAACGAAGGCATCAACGCCCGAACCCGCCTCATCAACGCACGCGGCTACGGCCATCACTCCGCCCGAGCACTGAGCTCGATGATCTACCTCTGCATCGGCGGATTACACCCTCGACTACCCATGAAAACGTGAGGAGTCGCA
>NZ_JBFUKN010000176.1:0-1048 GCF_056400845.1 Mycobacterium sp. P4_H6
GGTCACATGTGCACCGGCCGCGCGAGGCAGCCGGACGGATTCCACCAGGGTCACCGCCAGCACCGCGCCGAGCACCAGGAACGTCACCGAGTACGACGCCAGCTGGCTCACCAGCAGCGCCGCCACCGCGATACCCAGCCCCGCAGCCAGTTCCTGCACCGTGGCGTTCAGGGTGTTCGCGTGGGTGAGGTCATCACCGTCGACATCGGAGAACGCCAGACTGTTGTAGGCGGTGAACCCGATGGAGCGCAGCGCGCCGCTGACGTAGAGCACGATCACGATGAGCACCACCGGCATGCCCGGCTGGACGAGCGCCAGCAGCCCGAACCACAGCACCGAGGCAATCCCGTTGACCACCAGTACGGTGCGAATCCCGAATCGGCGCATCAGCGGGGTGGTGGCCGGCTTGATGGTCAGGTTGCCCGCGAACAGCGCAGCCACCATCAATCCCGCCTGGAACGGCGTCCACCCGAACTCCAGCATGAATTTCAGCGGGAGCAGGAACGGCACCGTGGTGATCACCATCCGGTACAGCGACCCCGCAGTCACCGTGATGCGCAGCGTCCGCACCCGCAGCACCGGCACGTTGATCAGGGGTGAGGCCGACCGCAGCAGATGCCACAGCGCCAGCCCGAGCAGCACCAGCGCGCCCGCGCCGCAGGCTGCGACCAACAGCCAGTCCGTCCCGGCGATGCGGATGCTCTCCAGCGCGATCAGCGCCGCGGCGATACCCCCGCCGAGCAACACCATGCCGGGCCAGTCCAGCTTGCGCACCGACTCGGCGGGACCGCCGCGAACCAGCTTGAGCGCCAGAACGAAACCGATGATGCCGAGCGGGATGTTGACGAGGAAGATCCACCGCCAGCTGCCGACCGTCGCGATGCCCCCGCCCAACACGGGAGCCAGCACCGGCGCCGCCAGTGCCGGCCAGGTGAGCAGGGCGATGGCCCGCACAAGATCGGATTTGGCGCTGTAGCGCAGCACCGCGAGCCGTCCGACCGGCACCATCATGGCGCCGCCGACACCCTGCAGGATCCGCATCCCGACC
>NZ_JBFUKN010000177.1:0-1037 GCF_056400845.1 Mycobacterium sp. P4_H6
GCGGGTCCGGCGGCGCGATCACCCGCCGGACCCACTGCGTGGGCCGTTTCTCTGTGTAGTTTTCAAGGTGCCTGCAAAGCCGGTTATGCGGCTGTGGGTAGGTCGGTCATGGTGCGTCGGGCGTGGGAGCGCAGGTGCGCCGGCTCTGCTTCGTTCGCGTCGTGGGGCGGGATGAACCAGGGGTGCCGGTCGGGACCCAAATAGACCTGCCAGCCGCCGTGATGGATCGCGGTGTGGTGCAGCCGGCACAACAACACGCCGTTGTCGACGCTGGTAATGCCTCCGGCGCTCCACGGTCGGATGTGGTGGGCATCGCACCAGGACACCGGCCGCCCGCAGCCGGGGTGGGCGCAGCCACCATCGCGTACTGCCAAGCCTTTCCGGATCGCGGGCGTGAACAGTCGCTCGGCGCGCCCCACGTCCAACGGCGCCCCCGCACCGTCGACAATCACCGAGGTGAGGGTGCTGTCACACGCGATCAATTCGGCGGTGATGGCGCTGACCGGCCCGGTGAACCCGAGGGTGTCCAYGAACCCTGGGGCCTGCGGGCGGATCAAGGTGACATGCGGCAACACGCCGCCGGAGGCCGGGCGCCGCGAGTGCGACAGGTAGGTCCGCACCAACTGTCCGAGGGCGTCCGAGCGGCGCTTACCGACCGGGCGCGGGTCCGGTGAGCCGTCCGGCAGTGGGATGGGCCGGCACAACGGATCCAATGCCGTGAGCAGTTCCTCACCGGTCAGCGCGTCCACGTCGAGGGTGGCTGCGACCCGCCCTTCGTCGGTGACGATCACAGTCATCTCATTGAGGTCAGCGTTCTCGGCGACGGGCACTGCCCCGGCCACCGGCGGTTGCTTCGAAGCTTTGTCGATGGCGATCTCACGGGCTTTCTCGGCCACCTGCGAGGGAGTGGTCTGAATCATCAGCTTGGTGACGACCGCGGCCCGGTCCTCCTCGGACAACGGGACTCGGCTGTTGATGTGGGCGACTCCTTTGCCGACGGCGTCCGCGAACTCGATACCGATCCCACCGAGGCGCTG